>NZ_QHHV01000243.1:0-9081 GCF_003947245.1 Actinoplanes sp. ATCC 53533
GCGACCTACGACGCCCTGTTCGCCGCGGGCAGGACCATGGCGACCAAGTGCAAGGGCGACACCACGATGGTCGGCCGGCTGCCGGCCATCGAGACCTTTGGGACGTACGGCGTACCGCTCATGGACGCCCAGGGCGCCAAGTTCACCTTCAACGACGCCAAGGGCGTGGAACTGGTCAACCACTACAAGGACCTGTACAAGGCCGGTGGCATGACCGAGGACACCCTCAACAAGCTGCAGACCGGTGAGCTGGACGCGTTCAAGGCCGGCCGGATCGGCTGGCTGCCGGGCAGCTCCTACACGCTCAAGGACCTGAAGGCGACCGCGCCGAAGGTGGCGGCCACCGTGGCGATCTCCCCGCAGATCACCAACGACAAGCCCAACATGTACATCGAGTCGCTGGCGGTCAACGCGAAGTCCAAGAACACCGCCACCGCGGTCGCCTTCGCCAAGTTCGCCACGAACAAGGAGAACCAGCTCGCGTTCAGTCAAAAGGCGGCCATCTTCCCGTCCGCGGCCGGCGCGCTCGACGACCCGTACTTCACCAAGGCCGACGGCACCCCGGAGACCACGCTGCGGCTGGAGTCGGCCAAGGCCGTGTCCGACGCCGTCGTCTACTGGCCGGCGGCCTTCTCCTCGAAGAGCGGGGACTACCTGCGCGAGCAGATCGCCCTCGCCATCCTCGGCAAGAAGGACGTGCAGGCGGCGCTGGACGAGGCCGTCAAATACGCCGATGGGAAACTGCCGAAGAAATGACCGTCCGGCGGACCCACGACCGGTGGTGGGCGCCCTGGCTGTTCCTGGCGCCCACCCTCGCCGTCGTCGTGACCTTCATCCTGTTCCCGTTCGTCAACACGCTGGCGCTGTCGGCGACCGACGCCACCCTGCTCAAGCCGGGCCAGTTCATCGGCGCGGACAACTTCGTCCGGCTCTGGCACGACGACCGCTTCCGCACCGCGATGACCAATTCCCTGCTGTACGTGGTGTGCGTCGTCCCGATCATGGTCACTGCCCCGCTCGTGCTGGCCGCGCTGGTCAATGGCACCACCCGGATCCTCGGCTTCCTGCGCACCGCCTACTACCTGCCGGTGGTCATGTCGTCGGTGATCGTGGGCCTGATCTGGACCAACCTGCTGGACAGCCGGGGCCTGGTCAACCAGCTGCTGGAGTGGCTCGGCGCGATCGACACGCCGGTGCCGTTCCTCAGCGACCGCTGGCTGACCCTGTTCAGCGCGATGCTGGTGACCGTCTGGACCGGCCTGGGCTACTACATGGTCATCTACCTGGCCGCGATGGCCGCCGTCGACCCCGCGCTGTACGACGCCGCGGCCGTCGACGGCGCCGGGCCGATCCGGCAGTTCCTGCACGTGACCGCGCCGGGCGTGCGGGCCACCTCGGCGCTGATCGGGCTGTTCTCCTCGGTGTCCGCCTTCCGCGTCTTCGGCGAGGTCTACGTGCTGACCGGTGGCACCGGTGGCACCGGCGGCCAGAACATCACCGTCACCATGCTCATCCAGCAGGAGGGCACCGGGTTGCAGGCCGAGACCGGATACGCGGGCGCGATCAGCGTGGTGATGTTCGTGGTGCTCGGGTTGCTGCTCGCCGGCCAGCTGTGGTTCCAGAACCGGAGGGGTTCCCGATGAGGAAGGCTGCTCGCTACCTGATCCTGCTGGCCTTCTTCCTGCTGCTGGCCGGGCCGCTGGTGTGGCAGCTCTCGCTGTCGCTCAAGGGCGCCGGCGACGACCTGTACGCCCAGCCACCGCAGCTCGTCCCGACCGACCCCACCCTGGGCAACTACGGCGGCGTGCTGGATCGCGTCCCGATCCTGCGGTACGTGCTGAACTCCGGGATCGTGGCGCTGCTCGTGGTGGCCGGCAACGTGGTCGGCGCGAGCCTGGCCGGGTACGCCCTGGCGCGGTTGCGCTTCCGGTTCCGCGGCCTGGTCACCGGCCTGCTCGTGGTCGCCCTGCTGGTGCCCACCGAGTCGATCATCATCGCCCAGTTCCTGCTGGTCCGCGAGTCCGGGCTGGCCGACACGCTGCTCGGCGTGGCGCTGCCCACCGCGGTCGGCGCGCTCAACGTGCTGCTGATGCGCAACGGCTTCCAGTCGATCCCGGACGAGCTGGAGGAGGCCGCCCGGATCGACGGCGCGGGCGTCTGGCAGCGGTTCTGGCACATCTGCGCGCCGCAGGTCCGCGGCGTCATGACGGTGGTGGCGATCTTCTCGTTCGTCGGCGCGTGGAACGACTTCCTGTGGCCGCTGATCGTGCTGTCCGGCGAGGAGAACTACACGCTCACGCTGGGCCTCAACCGGCTGCGCGGCACCTTCTACTCGGACCCGCGCCTGATCGCGGCCGGGACGATCATCGCGCTGATCCCGATCCTCGTGGTGTTCGGCTTCCTCCAGCGGTACTTCTTCCGTGGTCTACAGGCAGGTGGAATCAAAGGGTGACTCCCCGGTTCGGTGTCAATTACGTGCCCTCCGGCGACTGGTTCTATTCCTGGTTGGCGCCCCGGTGGGACGCCATCCAGCGGGACCTGGAGGCGATCGCCGCCCTCGGGCTCGACCACGTCCGGGTCCTGCCGCTCTGGCCGGTGCTGCAACCCAACCGGACGCTGATCCGCGAGGAGGCGCTCGCCGACGTGCGGCGGGTGGTCCAGCTCGCCGGCGACGTCGGGCTGGGCGCGAGCGTCGACGTGCTCCAGGGGCATCTGTCCAGTTTCGACTTCGTACCCTCGTGGCTGTCGACCTGGCACCGGCGCAACATGTTCACCGACCCGGAGTGCGTGGCCGCGCAGGCGGCGCTGGTCGGTGCCCTGCACGGCGCGGTCGCCGACCTGCCCGGTTTTCTGGGGCTGACGCTGGGCAACGAGGTGAACCAGTTCTCGTCGCGGCCACACCCCTCGCCGATGCGGGTCACCCCGGACGAGGCCGGCGCCTGGCTCGACACGCTGCTCGGTGCCGTGCCCCCGGACGGCCGGGGGCTGCGCGTGCATGCCGCGTACGACGCCCTCTGGTACCAGGACGGGCATCCCTTCCTGCCGGCCCACGCCAGCCGGCACGGCGACGTCACCGCCATCCATTCCTGGATCTTCAACGGTACGGCGCAGCACTACGGCGCGATGTCGCCGCAGAGCATCCGGCACGCGGAATACCTGATCGAGCTGTCCCGGGCGTTCGCCACCGACCCGGACCGCCGGGTCTGGCTGCAGGAGGTCGGCGCGCCGCTGAACTGTCTCGACGAGAGCGAGGCTCCCGAGTTCTGCCGGCGCACCGTGCTGGCCGCGGCCGAGTCCCCGGCGCTGTGGGGCGTCACCTGGTGGTGCTCGCACGACGTGCCCCGCTCGCTGGCCGACTTCCCCGACCTCGAACACTCGCTCGGCCTGTTCGACGAGCGCGGCGAGATCAAGCCGATCGGAAAGGCGTTCGCCGACGTCGCCGGTCAGGTCCGCGCGCAGTGGCAGTCGTCCGCACCGGCGCCGCGGACGACCGCTGTGGTGATCCCGGACGGTGCCGACCGGGCCGCGCTCGCCCCGGGCGGCGCCGTCTTCGCCGCCTGGATGGACGCCGCCGAGCGCGGTGACCGGCCGACGCTGGTGCTGGCCGGGGAGGACGGCGGGCTCCGGCTCCTGGCGCCCGCGCCGTCGGGCACTCCGGGCGTGTACAACGCGGTCAGCGACGCCGACAAATTCCCGTCATGACCCCGCCGTACCGCCGGGCCGCCCTGCCGGTCGGCGACCGGGTCCGGGACCTGCTCGGCCGGATGACCCTGACCGAGAAGATCGGGCAGCTCAACCAGCGCCTGTACGGGTGGCGGGCGTGGCGGCGCGCCGGCGACGGCTTCGCCGCGACCGACCAGCTGACGGCGGAGGCCCGCCGGTACGGCGGCATCGGGGCGATCTACGGCCTGCAGCGCGCCGACGCCTGGTCGGGTCAGCACTGGGGAACCGGGGTGACCGCGGCCGAGGGTGCCGAGCTGTGCGCCACGATCCAGCGCGCCGTCACCGCCGAGTCCCGGCTCGGCATCCCCGCGCTGTTCGTGGAGGAGGTGCCACACGGCCACCAGGCCCTCGACGGCACGGTGCTGCCGGTCGCGCTGGCCGTCGCGTCGACCTGGGATCCCGACCTGTACGAGCGCGCCTGCCGGGATGTCGCCGCCGAAGTACGCGCCCGCGGCGCGCACGTCGCGCTCGTGTCCACTCTCGACATCCTGCGGGATCCACGCTGGGGCCGGGCCGAGGAGACGTTCGGCGAGGACCCCTACCTCGCCGCCGCGTTCACCACCGCCGCCGTCCGCGGGATGCAGGGCGGTGGCGCGGACGGGCCGATCCCGCCCGACCGGCTGGCCGTGGTGCTCAAGCACGCGGCCGGGCAGGGCGCGACGGTCGGCGGGCGCAACTGGGCAGCCACCGAACTCGGCTGGCGCGAGCTGGCCGAGATCCACCTGCCGCCGGTGCGGGCCGCGGCCGAGGCCGGGGCGGCCGGGCTGATGGCCGCGTACAGCGAGGTGGACGGGCTGCCGGTGGCCGCCAACCGGCGGCTGCTCACCGAGGTCATCCGCGGTGACCTGGGTTTCGCCGGCCTGGTGATGGCCGACGGCACCGCGCTGGACCGGCTGCTGCGGCTCACCGGTGACCCGGCGTCCGCGGCGGCCATGGCCCTGCGAGCCGGCATCGACCTGAGCCTGTGGGACGAGGTGTACCCGCACCTGGCCGCCGCCGTCGAGCGAGGGCTGGTCGCCGAGACGGCGATCGACCGCGCGGTGGAGCGGGTGCTCGCGGTCAAGTTCCGGCTCGGCCTGTTCGACCCGCTCGCGGCAGCCGACCCCGCCCCACGCGAGACGACGCGGCTCGCCGCGGAACTCGCGGCGCGGTCGGTCACCCTCCTGACGGACGACGGCCTGCTGCCGCTGACCGGCAAGCGCGTCGCGGTGCTCGGGCCGCACGCCGACACCGTCGCACACGCGCTCGGCGACTACACGGCCCCGCAGCGCCCGAAAACAGGCGTCAGCATCGCCGAGGCGCTGTGCGCGGCGGGCGTACGGGTGACGACCGCGCCCGGCGCGGACATCGCCACCGACGACGAGTCGGGGATCCCGGCAGCCGTGGCAATGGCTCGCGACGCCGACGTCGCCGTGCTGTGTCTAGGCGGATCGAGCGCCCGCGACGCGGAGACCCGCTTCGACGTCAACGGAGCCGCCCGGCCGGAGGGTCCGAGAGCACAGATGACCGCGGGGGAGGGCGTCGACCTCGCGCACCTCAGGCTCGGCGCGGGTCAGCTGGAACTGCTGCGTCGCACGGCCGCCACCGGAACCCCGGTGGTGGCCGTCGTCGTCCAGGGCCGCCCGCACGTGCTCGGCGAGGTGCTGGCCACCGCGGGCGCGTGCCTGGCCGTCTGGTATCCGGGGCCGACGCTCGGCACGGCGGTCGCCGGCGTGCTGCTCGGCCGGCGCGAGGCGCGCGGCCGGCTGCCGGTGTCGCTGCCCCGAGACGCCGCGAGCCTGCCCGTGCACTACAACCACCGCGACCACGCCTGGCACGGCTATCTCGACGCACCGCCCGGGCCGGCGCTGCCGTTCGGTGCCGGCCTCGGCGCGCACCCGCTGGTCTTGTCCGAGCCGCGGCTCGTCCCGGACGGGCCGGTCGGTGTCGCGGACCTGCACGCCGGTGCCCGGCTCGTCTGCCGGGTCACGCTGCGCAACGACGGCCCGGTCCCGGCGTCCGCCGTGGTCCAGCTCTACCTGCACCGGGTCACCGCGTCGACCTGGCCACGCGCCCGGGAGCTGCGCGGCTTCCAGCACGTCCGGGTCCCGGCCGGTGGGAGCATGACGGTGGAGCTGCCGGTCGGCGCCGCGCAGCTGAGCACGGTGGACGACACCGGCCGGCCGCTCTTGGAGGCGGGTGTGGTCGAGATCCAGACCGGCCTGTCGGCCGCCGACGTCACGGGCGTGCGGCTGACCCTGACCGGGTGGCCCCGATGACGGCGGCTCTGCTCATCTGGCGGCATGGTAAACCGTGCTATTCGCGCATTATGGACACGCGGGCGGAGAGTCCGATCCGGTGGGCGAGCGGCGCGGCCTCGGGCGCCTGGAGCCGGCTCAGCACGGTACGCGACGCGGACCTGATCGCGGTGCTCGCTCGTGGCCGGGTCGTCGAGACCGGTGACCACGGCTCGCTGATCGGCTCGGGCGGGATCTACGCCGACCTGTTCACCACGCAGGCGCGCGGCTACGCCGGCGACGAGCCGCCCGCCCGGCCGGACCGGACGGCGGTGGCGCGGTGACCACCCGCGGCGTGGGGGGCGCGGCAGCACTGGGCTGTGCGGCCGCCGGCGTCGTGCTGGTCGTCGCGCGGCGGCGGTGAGTCGTGGTGACCGTGCGGGGGCGCAGCATGGCGCCGACGGTGGAGGACGGGGACCGGCTGGTCCGGCGGGTCCGCGGCACCGCGGTGCGGCCCGGCCAGATCGTCGTCGTGGAGCATCCCAACGGCGGTGACGGCTCCTACCGTGCCGCTCCGGCAGCCGACCCGGCGGACCGCCGGGTGTGGATGGTCAAGCGGTGCACCGCGGTGGCTGGTGATCCGGTGCCGGCCGGCCTGCCCGCCCGATGCGCCACCGGCGACGGCCGAGTCCCGCCGCGCACCTTCACAGTCCTGAGCGAAACCCCGGTTACCGCAATGATTCCCGCCGGTTCGGCTTCATCGCGTGTGACCGCGTCCTCGGCGTGGACGCGCGGCCGGGACGGTGAGGCCGACCGACCTTCGTGCCGGCGTCAGCAAGCGCAGCACCAGCGTGCGGATCGAGCGTACGGTGCGGAGCCGGCCCCGAGCGTTCATGGTCACGCGGGTGTGCCGACTTTCGCTGCCCACCCGGTGTGGCGTCCCGCGCAGGCCCCGGAGATGCGCGGTGTGCCCCAGCGATGCACCGGCGCTCGGGCACCAGTCGTGGTCAAGACGGCGACCAGATGAGCGGCGTCGATCACGCATGGATCACGCAGTAGGTGGCGCGGGATCGTCAGCATTCCATCGCTCGGCGCCGTAACCTGCGGCCGTTCTCCGCATGGGTCACCCCTATCGGACAGGCCGATCTCGCACATCGACCACGCCGGGGGTCGAACGGACGCTTGACTGGCAGACGGGCAAGGGGCCGCAGACGCGTCCGAGCGTGGCTCGGTCTACGTCCGCGCGTTCATTTGCCGAATTGAGGACGCCGCCCGCGTGGGCACTCGCGTCCTGGCCGTCAAACCCGCAGAAGGCGCACTGCCGGTCCCATGCCTGAAATGATCGCCTCCCGCCAGCCAGGATCCCGGCGCCGCTGGCGGGCGGCAGCGGGTAAGGCACGGTGTTTGTGGCGTGCAGGACGGTGTCGGGGAACAGCCCACCGTGGTCAGGCGATGGTCAGCCGGGTGTAGCCGCCAGGCCTGCGCGCGGCTGGTGACACGTTCGCTACCGGCCCCCTGGGGCGGCCACTCGTCCGTCACAGCGGACAGCGCGGATCGAGATAATCGATCGTGAAAAGTTTCCGGGCCATGGCAACGTTTGTTGGGGTTGAGAGCGTAAGTAGTACTTGTGAGATTGAGACTGAGGGTGCGGGGCGTCGATGCGCGATCGTGAGGATGAAGAGGTCACGGCCTTCGTCCGGGCGCGTTACGGACCTCTGGTCCGGACCGCCTTTCTGTTGTGCGGGGACCGGGGGAAGGCCGAGGATCTGGTCCAGACGACGTTGGCCAAGACGGTGGTGGCGTGGCCGCGGCTGCAACGCTCGGAAGGCATCGATCACTACGTTCAGCGCGTTCTGGTCAATACCTTCGTGACCTGGAGACGGCGCCGGTCCTGGTGGGAACAGCCCTTGGGTCGGCTGGTGGAGAGTCAGGCGCGTGACGAGTACGTGGGGGTGGAGCAGCGGGACTTGCTCCGCCGGGCGTTGGACGGGCTGCCGGCACGACAGCGTGCCGCCGTTGTACTGCGTTTCTACGAGGACCTGTCCGAGCAGGACACGGCGCACGCGCTGGGATGTTCGGTGGGCACGGTCAAGAGTCTTTCATCGAGGGGCCTGGAGACTCTGCGTAAGCAGTGGGTGGAGGCCGACGCTGCGGTTGAACACGAGGTGCGCTATGCATAACACGACCGATTTGCGTGACGGCCTGGCCGAGCTGGCCGAGCCAGTGATACCGATCGAGGGCTACGAAGGCCGGATCATGCGGCGGGCAGACCGGCTTCGCGTGCGGCGACGTGTCGCCGCCGGAGCCGCGGCCGCAGTTTGCTTGGCGGTGCTGGTGACGATGTCGCAGGTTGTCGGATTCGGGTCCACACCGCAACTCGCTGCATCGCCCCCGGATGGTCCGTTCCTGGGCTGGTCCCCGGTGGGAGACGTGGACGCCGGCCTGGTGCGTGAGGCCACTGGCGTCTGGGACCGTACTAACTCGGCAGGTCCGCATACAGCCGTCCGGGCCATTGTCGCGACGCACAATCCACGCCTGCGCTCGGCGGTCGTCGTCCTGCAGGGATATGACAAGCAGGGCGCCGCGCGGTTGGCGTTCTTCACCGGTGATTCCGGTGCGGCGGACGCCTTGCGGGTGCGGGTCGATCGGCCGGTGCCCGACCCGGTGAAGACTCAGGTGATCAGTCTGGTCAGTCCTCGGCTGACCGGAGCCGCCGGCGCGGTTAGCAATGACTCCTTGGGCACCTACGCCATCGCCATCGCCATGCCGGGCGTGACAGCGGTGCGAGTGTCGAGTACCGCGGTCGATGATGAAATGACGCAAAACCCGGACGGACCTACCAGTCGTCTTGTTGTCGAACGATTCCCGATCGCTGCGACCGCGCAGACGACGACGGTCGCGGGGTTCATCAAGCCGAGGCGACCGTTCGCCAGCGCCACGAAGGCGTTCGAGGTGCCTGGCGAGGACGGTGTTGACGGCGACGTGCGGGCCGTACCCGCCGAGGTAGTTAGCAGGAATGGCCAGCAGATAGTCGTGGTGTTCCCGAAGGACCAGGTAGTTCGGCAGGGTCAACTAGCTGTCGTGGCCGAAGGTTTGGTCGGACGCGTTACGGCAGTCGATGCCGTCCGTGGCGAAGCCACTG
>NZ_QHHV01000244.1:0-16285 GCF_003947245.1 Actinoplanes sp. ATCC 53533
TTAAGGCCGACACTCGCAGGACTACTGGCGCTCGGCATTTATCCACAACAATTCTTCCCGCAACTCAATCTGACATTTGTCCACCATCCCACCAAAACGGGATCGGCTCAAGGGGCGACCCGCTTTCTCGACAATGTCCGCATCGAAGGCCCCATACCACTGATGGTGAAGGAATCTCTAGCCGTCATTCAGCGAAATATGAGCCGTCGCGCCGAAATAGTTGGGCACGGCCGCAAGGATGTCTGGGAGTACCCACCCGAAGCCTTGCGTGAGGCGATTGTCAATGCGCTCGTACATCGAGATTTCAGCCCAGGAACTCGCGGTATGCAGGTACAGATCGAGATGTATCCGGACCGACTTACCATCCTCAACCCGGGCGGCCTGTTCGGTGCGGTCGACATCGCCAACCTAGGCGAGGGGGCGTCGTCGTCAAGAAACTCGGTACTGCTGAAGATTCTGGAAGACGTCGTGATCCCGGGCGAGTCGTCCAGAACAATTTGCGAGAATCGCGGCTCGGGAATCCGCACGATGCGCGAAGAGCTCAAGAGCGCCGGCATGGGGCCTCCGGATTTCTTTGACCGCGTGACGTCGTTCCTGGTTCACATTCCAAACTATACTTTGTTCGACGACGACACGGTTAGATGGTTGACTGCCGTTGGTCCTGGACTTAAGGACACACAACGAATGGCCCTCGCGCTGATGCGCCACGGCCGCGTCCTCGACAACGCCGGCTATCGCGCCGCGACCGGTCAATATGACAGCAGGCAAGCTTATCGGGAATTGCAGGAGCTGGTCGCCCGCGAGCTGGTGGAACAGACTGGCGACAAGAACGGGGCACGATATTCGCTCAGCGATTACGCAACGTCTCTACTGGACGATAACGGCGCCCGAAAGATTCGCCCGAATCGTCGAAGGCAAATCGTAGAGCTGCTACGCCTCAGAAATGATCTATCCAAGACTGAGGTTAGCGACCTGTTGGGAATTAGCCCGAAAACAGTAGAGCACTACCTCCGCGAACTCCGCCGCGAACGCAAGGTCGAATCAACGGAAGCGAGTCGAGGCAGCAAGAACACCCGCTATCGACTAACGACCGAGGGCGAACAGGGTGAACTCTTTTCGTAGCTTATCGGAAAGCGGAGCGGCGGCCCACCCCGCCAGGTGGGCCGCCGCCGGCCTACTCAGCTGTTCATCAGCTGGAGCATCTGCTTGATCTGATCCGCGCGCGACGTGCTGATCCGGTCCGCCAACGCTTTCGCCTCGGCGTTGCTGCCCTGCTTCGTCTCCAGGCGGGCCATTTCCACCGCGTTGTGCTGGTGGGCTACGAACAGGTTCAGGAACGCCGTCTCGAACGCCGGGCCCTTCGCCTTCTTCAGGGCCGCGATCTCCTCCGGCCCGGTCGCCGGCAGGCCGCCGTGGTCGGCGTGTGCGCTCGGGGCGTGGTCCACGGTGGTCGGTGCCGACCACTGCTTGAGCCAGCCGGTCATCAGCTTGACCTCGTCCCGCTGGGTCACCTCGATCGCCTGCGCCAGGGTGCGGATCTCGCCGCGCTCGGCGCTCTTCGCCGCGAGGCGGACCATCTCCAGGCCCTGCCCGTGGTGCGCCACCATCATCTGCAGGTACATCACGTCGGTGTCGTTGTGGCCGCCCTCGGCCTGCACGGCCGCCTGGGCCTCGGCGACAGGTGCCTCCGAGGACGTACCGCAGGCGCCCAGCAGCATGGCCACCGCGATCAGGACTGCCGCATACCGGTTCTTCACAGCGGCAGCCAGAGCGCGAGGGTGTAGATCGACGGCTCCCAGCTGCGGATCGACGAGTGGCCCTGGCGGCACTTGTACGTCTTGCCCTCGAAGGTCACCTTGTCACCGGTGCGGTAGGCGACGCCCGGAGCCCATCCGGCGCCGCCCTCGGCGATCGGGACCGCGGGTGCCGTCGTGGTCGGTGCCGGTGCCGGCTTGGTGGTTGACGGCGGCGCGGGGTCTGACGTTGACGGCGCGGTGCTGGGGATGGTGCCGCCGGAGCCGCCACCGCCGCCGACGTTCAGGTCGATGCAGCTGTAGAACGCCATCGGGGTGTCGCCGATGTTCCAGACCGCGAGCACCTTCTGCCGGCCCGGGAACGCGCTCAGGTCGATGTTGTGGGTGACCACCGCGTCGGGCTGCGCGTTGCCGCCGTCGACCGTCGCGATCTTCTTGTCGCCGATGAAGTATTCCCAGTTGCTGGTGCGGTGCCGGGCTGTCATGACCCACGTGAAGGTGGCCGTGGCGCCGACCGCCTTGGCCGGCCAGTCGCGGCTCTCGTCGGACAGCACCGAGAAGCCGGCCACGCCGCCGTCACACGATTTCAGGCCCTTGGGTCCTTCGACGCTCTGCGGCTCGAACTGGATCTGGCCGCAGTCGGCGACCGCGCCGGACGCGCACAGGGCCTGCCTGCTGGGCGGCGCGGAGACGTAGCCGTGCGCGAGGGCGGGGGCGGCGCCGACCAGCGTCGAGCCGAGCGCTCCGAGCGCCACCAGCGGATAGGCGATGAACCTGCGCATCGTCTTGGTCTCCCAACGTGTCGTCCGGTGCTGACGACGGGAAACGTAACGAGGCTTTCCATAAAGAAGCCTTAACGGCAACGGAAACAATCATGAAGGCGCGCCCCGGCGGCGCCGGCCCACCGGGGGCGGCGCGGCCACGGCCTGCTCTTCTTCCGGTACGGCCAGCAGCATCGCGATCCGGGCCCCGCCCAGCGGCCCACGGTCGATCATCAGCCGCCCGCCGGCCGCCTCGGCGACCCGGCGCACGATGTCCAGCCCGAGCCCCGACGAACCGGCCCCGCTGACCCCCCGCCGCACCGCCGCGGCCGGGTCGCTGACTCCCCGGCCCGGCGTCGTCCACGAGCAGCCCGGCGGCGGAGACCGTGACCCGGAAGGCCACCCCCTCGGGGTGTGTGCGCGAAGACGTTGCCGAGCAGGGCGTCGACGGCCAGGATCAGCTCGCTGCGGGGCAACGGCACCGGTACGGGCACCTCGCCGCCGACCACCTTCCAGGGCCGCGCCTGGTCCTCGGCCAGCGCGGACCAGAACGCCAGCCGCTCGGCCAGCACCTCGACCAGGTCGGAACGCTGGGCGCCGCGGGCCTCGACGCCGAGCCGCGCCCCGGCGATGATCGCCTCGAGCTCCTCGTCGAGCATGTCGCACGCCTGGCGCATCCGGTCCGCGATGAGGCCGGGCGGCATGGTCTCCGCGTCCAGCCGCAGCGCGGTGAGCGGCGTCCGCAGCCGGTGCGACAGGTCGGCGGCCAGCTCGCGTTCGGCGTCCAGCAGCCGGCGCAGGTCACCGGCCATCGCGTTGAAGGCCATCGCGGCGTCGCGCAGCTCGGGCGGCCCGGACGGGGTGACCCGGGCGGTGAGCTCGCCGGCGCCCAGGCGGCGGCTGGAGCCGGCCAGCTCCCGCGTCGCGCGCACCAGCCGGCTGCCGAGCCGGTCCGCGACCAGCACCGAGCCGGCCACCAGCACGATGGCCAGGCCGCCCAGCGCGAACCAGGCCGCCCACACGCCGCGCCGCGTCTCCTCGTCCGGGACGTACACCTCGATGACCACGGCCCGGCCGTCGCTGAGCACGCTGGGCTGCAGGTAGGCGACCCCGCCGGTGGCGGTGGCGGTCACCGGCCGGCGGTAGGCGGTGGCCGACGCCACGTCGGCGCCGGTCACGTGGGTGGTGCCGACCGGCTCGATGCCCGGCAGGTGCACGGCCAGCCGGCCGGCGCTGCCGGCCACCGTGCTGGCGACGGCGCTGGTCAGCAGCTTCGGGTCGGCGTCGACGGCGAGCGCGGCGACCATGGCCGCGGCCTGCTGGCGGGCGTCGCCGATGGCCCGGTCGTGGGCGATCTGCCGGGTCGCGAAGGTGAGCGGCACCAGGAACGCCAGGGCCACCATCGAGGTGATGGCCAGCGCGAGCCGGTTCAGCTCCCATCTCACTGCGGGTCGACCATCATCACTCCGACCCCGCGTACGGTGCGCAGGAATCGCGGCGCGGCGGCCGTCTCGCCGAGCTTGCGGCGCAGCCAGGAGATGTGCACGTCGATGGTCTGCTCCTCGCCGATCCGCGACTGGTTCCACACCTCGGTCAGCAGCTCACGCCGGCTGACCACCTGCCCGACCCGCTCGGCCAGGTAGGTGAGCACGTCGAACTCGCGCCGGGTGAGCTGCAGCGGCTTGCCGCGCAGCGAGACCTTGCGCTGCCGGGGATTGATCACCAACTCACCCACGGTGATGGTGTCCGGGGTGGTGTCGGCGGCGGCCCGGGTGCGGCGCAGCACCGCCGCGATCCGCGCCAGGATGTGCCCACTGGAGAACGGCTTGGTCACGTAGTCGTCGGCACCGGCGCTCAGCAGGGCGATGATGTCGGCCTCGGCGCGCCGGGCGGTGGCGACGATGACCGGCACGTCGGAGACCGACCGCATCATCAGCAGCGCGTCCGTGCCGTCGATGTCGGGCAGCCCCAGATCGAGGATCACCAGGTCGGGCCGATCCTCGGTGAGGAACTTCAGCGCCTCGGCCGCCAGCCCGACGGGCCGGACGACGTGCCCGGCGTCGGACAGCGCGCGGGTCAGGGCGGCCGTGATGTATCGGTCGTCCTCAACCAACAGAATCAGCGCCATGCGACAACACTAGGGCCAGGTGCGATCATGGCCGAGTGCGATCTGGAGGAAGGCTGGTCCCGGTGCTCGGCTGGTGTGCCGCCACCCTGACCAGCGTGGCGCTGGCCTCGGTGGCGATGCTGCCGGTGCTGCGTACGGCCACGCCGGACGAGAGCGCGCTGGTCTCGGTGGATCAGCTGCGGGAGTCCGGCGAGCTCGCGCCGACACCGTTACCGCAGGTGAGCGCCGCCGACCCCACCCCGCGGCCGGAGCCCAGCGCCAAGCCCTCGCCGTCGCGCAGCCGGAGCGCGAAGCCGAGCAGCACGCCGGCGCGCACCTCGGCCACGCCCTCGCCCCCGAAGACGACCTCGGCCACCGCGCGCACCACCACCGAGGACGGCTGGACGGTCACCACGGACGGCGACGGCACGAAGTCGTACGTGCGGTCGTTCCGGGTCGACGGCGGCCAGGCGGTGATCCGGATGACCGAGGACAAGGTCGAGGTGGTCACGGCCACGCCGAGCGACGGCTACTCGGTGGCGACGGTGCAGAACAGCCCGGACAACCTCGCGGTCTACTTCAACGAGGTCAACCACAGCTTCGTGATCCACGCGGTGTGGCACGTGGATCGCCCGTTCGTCGAGGTCAGCGAGGTCGGGAAGTAGCCTCGCCGCAACACTAGGCACAGACGACCTGGACGCCCGCGTCCCGGAAGCCGTCCAGCAGTTCCTCCGGCGCGCCCGAGTCGGTGACCAATGTCTCGACCTTGCTGATCGGGCAGATCCGGGCGAAGGCGTGCCCGCCCAGCTTGGACGAGTCGGCGATCACCACGACCCGCTTGGCCCGGGCCACCATCAGGCTGTTCATCGCCGCCTCGCCCTCGTGGTGCGCGGCGGCGCCCAGCTCGACGTCGAGCGCGTCGACGCCGATCAGCACGATGTCGAGGGTGACCTCCCTGAGCAGCGCCCCGCCCAGCGGGCCGACCAGCTCGAAGGACTGCGGGCGGACCACGCCGCCGGCCACGACGATCTTCATCCGGGACCGGACCAGCAGCTCGTTGGCGATGTTCAGCGCGTTGGTCACCACGGTGAGCTGGGCGCCGTCCCCGCTGCTGTTGAGGTCGGGGCGGACCGCCAGGGCCCGGGCCACCTCGGTCATCGTGGTGCCGCCGTTGAGCCCGACCACCGTGCCCGGCACCACCAGGTTCGCCGCCGCCTCGCCGATGCGCTGCTTCTCCGCCGAGTGCTTGGCGCTCTTGTAGCGCAGCGGCAGGTCGTAGGAGACGCCGCTGGCGACCGCGCCGCCCCGGGTGCGGGTGATCATCTGCTGCTGGGCGAGCTGGTCGAAGTCGCGGCGGATGGTGGCCTGCGAGACGTCGAGCCGGCCGGCGGCGTCCTCGACACTGACCCGGCCACTCTCCGCGAGTAACTCGAGCAGGGCATTCCACCGCGCGTACCGGTCCACCCGAGCTCCCTGCTGCACGTTTCGTGATAAGAGTGTGCACATTAGTGCGCGAAACCTCGTGAAGCAAAGAGTGTGCCTGCTCGAACACGCTGCGGTGGTTGCGGATGCGCAGACCTTCCACGCAGAATGACGCTCGAAATACCGGTAAACCGAGCGCATCTGCGCAGGCGATTGTAGGGAAAACTGCCATGAGTCACGTCAAGGTGGAGATCGCCAGCCAGCCAGACTGCTGGCTGCAGGCCGCGAAACTCGCCGATTCGCCCGGCCTCCCAACGGCGGGAGAGCGGGTCGCGGTCGTCGGGTGCGGCACCTCCTGGTTCATGGCGAAGGCGTACGCCGCGTTGCGCGAGCAGCTCGCCCTCGGTGAGACCGACGCCTTCCAGGCGTCCGAGTTTCCCCTCGGGCGCGCATACGACCGGGTCGTCGCGATCACCCGTTCCGGCGCCACCACCGAGGTCATCGACCTGCTGGACACCCTGGACGGCCGCACACCGACCACCGTCATCACCGCCGACGGCGCCGAGCCGGCCGCCGCGGTGGCCCAGAATGCCATCGTTCTGGATTTCGCGGACGAGCTGTCGGTGGTGCAGACCCGCTTCGCCACCAGCGCGCTCGCGCTGCTCCGCGCCCATCTCGGGGTGGATCTGGAGCCGATCGCCGCCGACGCCGAGGTGGCCGTGCGCCTGCCGCTGCCCGTGCACCCCGCGCTGGCCCGGCAGATCACCTTCCTGGGCCGAGGCTGGACGGTCGGGCTCGCCGAGGAGGCCGCCCTCAAGTGCCGTGAGGCCGCCGGGTGGTGGGCCGAGGCATACCCGGCGATGGACTACCGGCACGGACCCATCGCCATCGCCGCGCCCGGACGGGTGGTCTGGGCGTTCGGCGAGATCCCGGCCGGCCTGGCCGACGACGTGGAGGCGACCGGGGCCGCGTTCGTGCACAGCCGCTACAACGGCGGCTACGCGGCGCTGGGCAAGTGGTGCGGCGGCCGGGCCCCGCTGGACCCGATGGCGGACCTCGTCATGGCTCAGCGCGTCGCCGTGCTGCTGGCCACGAGCCAGGGGCTCGACCCCGACCACCCGCGCAACCTCACCCGCTCGGTCGTCCTCAAGTGACGACCCACCAGCAGCAGAGATAGCACCGTGAGCACTGTCGTTGTGATGGCGCTCGAAGCGCAGCGTGGCACCAAACCCCCCGCCCGCCCCGAAGGGCCAGGCCGTGAGCAGTGACGTTGTGGTGGCTCTCGAAGCGCAGCGTGGCACCAAACCCCCCGCCCGCCCCGAAGGGCCAGGCCGTGAGCAGTGACGTTGTGGTGGCTCTCGATGTGGGTGGCACCGGTATGAAGTGTGCGCTGGTCCGGCCGGACGGCACGGTCCAGCACGCGGAGCGGCACCCCACCCTGGCGGCCCGGGGCCCCGAGGCGGTCACCGCGAACATTCTCGACGTCGCCGCCGGCCTCGCCGACCGGGCCCGCGCGGACGGGCTGAACCCGGTCGCGGCCGGTGTCGCGGTCCCCGGCGTCGTCGACGAGGAGACCGGCACCGCCGTCTGGTCCAGCAACGTGGGCTTCCGCGACGTACCCCTGCGGGATCTGGTCTCGGACCGCCTGGGCGTACCGGCCGCGCTCGGCCACGACGTCCGCGTCGGTGGCCTGGCCGAGGCCCGCCTCGGCGCGGGCCGGGACCAGCGGCACGTGCTCTTCATCGCGATCGGCACCGGCATCGCGGCCGCGCACGTGGTCGACGGCAAGGCGTTCGCCGGCGCGCACGGCGCGGCCGGCGAGGTCGGGCACGTCATCGTGCGGCCCGGCGGCCCGCTCTGCGGCTGCGGCGCCCGCGGCTGCCTCGAATCGGTGGCATCCGCGGCCGCAGTCGGCCGCCGGTATGTGGAACTGTCCGGCACCGCCGGGGTCACCGCCTCCGACGTGGTCGCCCGCGCCGCGGCCGGCGAGGCGCTGGCGAACACCGTCTGGACCGAGGCGATCGAGGCGTTCGCGGACGGCCTGCTCACCGCGCAGGCGCTCTACGACGCCGGGATCGTGGTGCTCGGCGGCGGGCTCGCCGAATCCGGCGAGGCGCTGCTCGCCCCGCTGCGGATCGCGCTGGACGCCCGGATCACCTTCCATCGGGTGCCGCGAATCGTGCGCGCGGCGCTCGGCGACACCGCGGGCTGCCTCGGCGCCGCGCTGCTGGCCCTGGACAGCCTGGAGGCTCCCTCTTGACGGAAAAGATCAGCGGTCGTGTCGTCCGGCCCGGTGCGGTCGTGCCCGGGTACGTGGAGGTCGACGGGCCGACGATTCTGGACGTCACGGAACGGGGCCACCCGGGCGGCGACATCATCGTGCCGGGCTTCGTGGACCTACACTGCCACGGCGGCGGCGGGCACACGTTCACCCGGGGCGACGCTATGGCGGCGCGGGCAGCGGCGGCCTTCCACCTGCGGCACGGCACCACGACGATGCTGGCCAGCCTGGTCAGTTCCCCGTTCGAGCTGATGTGCGACGCCACCGCCGGCTACCTGCCGCTGGTTGCCGACGGCACGATCGCTGGGGTGCACTTCGAGGGGCCGTACCTGTCACAGCCGCGCTGCGGCGCGCAGAACCCGGCGTTCCTGCGGGACCCGTCGCTGACCGAACTGACCGCGCTGGTCAAGCTCGGCGCGGGGGCGATCCGGATGGTGACCGTCGCCCCCGAGTTGCCGGGCGCGCTGGACGCGATCGCATTCCTGGCCGCCAACGGGGTCGTCGCGGCGCTGGGACACACCGATGCGACGTACGCGCAGACCCTGGCCGGGGTCGCGGCCGGCGCCACCGTGGGCACCCACCTGTTCAACGGCATGCGGCCGGCGCACCATCGCGAGCCGGGCCCGGTCGTCGCCCTGCTGGATTCCCCCTCGATCGTCTGCGAACTGATCGCCGACGGCATCCACCTGCACGACGGGATGCTGCGCTTCGCGGCCCACGCGGCCGGGCCTGACCGGGCCGCGCTGATCACCGACGCGATGGACGCGGCGGGCATGCCGGACGGGCGCTACGAACTGGGCGGCCAGGAGGTGACGGTCGCCGACCGGGTGGCCCGGCTGGTCCGGGACGGCTCGATCGCGGGCAGCACGCTGACCATGGACGCGGCGTTCCGGCGGGCGGTCGGCGCGGGGCTGGACCTGGCGACGGCGGCGATGATGGCCTCGACCACGCCGGCCCGAGCCCTGGGGCTCGGGGACGAGGTGGGGGCGCTGGAGGCCGGACTGCGCGCGGACCTGGTGGTGCTCGCGCCCGATCTGACCGTCCGGCGGGTGATGCGCGCCGGCGCCTGGGTCTAGGCCGTGGTGCAGAAAGGGCCGGCCTAGGGCCGGCGGCGGCCGTCGGGGTGAATTTCGTTGAACGTGATGAGCCAGCGGATCTGCTCCCGTGGGGGCACCCCGCACCCGCGCAGGAAGCCCAGCACGGTCTCCTGCCGGGGAGTGCCTCCGGCGGTGATCAGGTTGTGGACCGTGGCGCGGGAGATCGGCGTCCCGGCGTCCTTGCTGCGCTTGGCAACGCTGTCCAGGGAACGTCTTCGCGTGGTCATCAACGCACGCAGGCGCTCCGCGAACTCGACCGGAGTGGCGGCCCCGGTGGGATCGGGGAGGATCGCGGGCAAACTGGCGGCGCTCATTTGTCTCGCCTCGTCCTGACTTGGCGGGTGAACAGGATCTGGATTACGCCGATCTTTCTGCGACCGGCCGCCGGGAACAAGCACGCAGTTGCGTACGTGTTATCTGAGCCTGCTCCGCTGCGCGACGGTCGCCGGGTCCTTCGGGGTGGCGCGCGTCGCATACTGCGGCACGGGGCAGGCGTCGGTGCCGTTGTCGCGGCTCAGGCCGTACCGGATCGGGCTCGCCGCCGGGCCCGGCGGCGTGCCGATGTCGTCCGCCGCGGTGCTTCGGGTCACGACCCGCACGTAGAGGTTGTAGTCGGCACCCCGCTCGTTGGACGTGAAGGTCGCCTCGCCATCCAGGTAGTAGTACTCGAACGCCCACATCTGCTGGGCGCCCTCCGGCAGCAGCGCCGTGCCGTGCGCGGGGTCGCCCATGCCGGTGCTGCCCGCCGGGGCGCCGGGCGTCGGGTCGTCGAGGCGGCGCCCACCGCCGGACGCGACGTGGAACAGCTTGCCCCTCAGGCCGGTCCACGACGGCATGGCGACCGTGCCGACCCGCTGGGTGAACGCGACGGCGAACTCCACCCGGAGATAGCCGCGTCCGCGGTAGGTCGCCCACTCCCCGCGGTGGATCAGCGAGGTGACCTCCGGCCGCGAATCGTTGTCGCCGCTGGCCACCACGGCCAGGGTGCCTTCCGGGCGGGCGGGCAGCCGGCGTGGTTCGCGGTTCTTGGGCGGCGCCGCGTCGACGGTGTCGACCACGCTGCCGTACCGCGCCGGGTTCGCGGTGGCGCGGGCGGAAGGCGACACGGAGGGCGCGACGGAATCCGCCGTGCGGGACGTCGTGGGGGTCGCCGTCGGTGACGGGGTGGCCGCGGCCACGGGCGGCCGGGTGTGCTCCGGGGAGTCATCCAGGGTGACCGCGATGCCGGCAGCGCCGGAGACCGCGATGGCGGCGACCCCCGCGACGACGGCCTTCGTCAGCGCGGACCCGCCCAGCCAGCCGGCGCCGGAGGCGACGACGCCCGCCATCCCGGCCGTGACGCTCGCGGCTCCCACGCCGGTGCTGAGGGCGGTGGCCGCGATCGACGGCGGGATCGGCAGCATCGCCAGCCCGGCCAGCAGCCGGTCCGGCGGTACGAGCCGGGACCGGTACGGCGAGCAGGCGGAACAGTCGCGCAGGTGCCGGCCCAGCCGCTTGCGCCACACCGGATCGGGCTTGCCGTCCCAGGCGGCGAGCACGGTGGCCAGATCCGGACAGATCGGGCGGGCCGCCAGCACACCGACAATACAGCGCGTCAGCTCCAGCTGGTCACGCATGCGCTTGAGCCGCACCGCGGCGTGACCGGGAGTGGTGTCGAGGGCGACCACCAGGTCCGCCCGGGTGATCTTGCCGGCCACCTCCAGCCACCAGAGGGAGAGCAGGAACCGATCGTCCGGGTCGAGCCAGCGCACCGCCTCCACGACCTGCCGGCGTTGCCCGGACAGGCCCAGTCGCAGCACCGTCGCGTCGGCGAAGTCGGCAGCCGGGTCGGCGACCTCCACGGCCGCGTCGAGCGGGTTGGCGCGCTCGGTGGCCGCACGGCGGCGCCGGATGCGCTCGGCGATCTGGCGGTGCACGATCGCCAGGATCCAGCCGGAGAACCGGGCCGGCTCCCGCACCGACGGCAGGTTCTCGACCACTCGCAGCAGCGTCTCCTGCACCACGTCGTCGACGTCGGCATGGCCGTTCAGGGCCCGCCCGGCGACGTTGTACAGCATCGCCAGGTGGGACTCGATCAGCTCACCCAGGGCGCCGCGGTCACCGCGCTGGGCGGCGATCACCCGATCCGCGGTCGCTGTCGTCCCGGTGGTGCGCATGCGTCCGTCATCTCCCTGTCCGCGGCTGGGCACCGGCGCCCGGCGCAGCCGCATGATCATGCGCCGGGCGGTGGAAGGTCAACCTCTCCGCTTGCGCAGCCGCAGCAGCAGGGCTCCACCGATCGCCGCGGCCGCGGCGGTGCCGCCCGCCAGTCCGGCGATCGTGCCGGTGCCGACGCCGAGTTCGGACCGCTGACCGGCCAGATTCAGTTCCGGGCCGGCCGTGGCGGTCGCCGACCCGCGCGCGCCGGAGACCCGGGCGGGCCGGACGCCGCCGCCCGGAACGCTCGTGGAGGAGCCGGTGGAGGACCGCCGGGCTCCGGAGCGCGGGCTGGGCGGCACCGGGCCTGCGGATGCCGGCGTCGCGGCCGGGGCTGCGGTCGCGGCGGCAGTGGTGACGCTGCGGTCCCGGGTGAACAGCAGGGTGCCGAAGCCCAGCACGTCGTAGCCACCGCTGTTGGGCCCGTAGTCCCCGCCACCGCCCTCCGCCCGCAGGGTCGCCGCGATGGCGCTCACGTTCGGCGTGGACAACCCCCGGCGCTGCGCGTAATGGTTGTGGACCAGCTCCCAGACCGGCCGCTGCTGGCCGCGCGACGCCGCAGAGATCGTCGTCTGCTCCCGGGGCGCGCAGGTCGTGCCCGTCCCCCAGCGGTAGGTGGTGAACGGGACGTCCTGGCCCAGGTTGTACCGGGCCACGTACTCGGCGCCCTTGAGGAACCGGTTGTCGTCGTGGCCGTACAGGTCGACGCCCTGGTTCCAGGCCATCTCGCAGATGCTGCCCAGCAGGCCGATGCCCATCACCGTGTGTGCCTGGTCGCGGCCGCTCTCCTGCCACTGCCCGAGGGCGCCGTGCAGGAACGGAACCGCGTGCCCGATCGAACCGTTGCCCGCGCCGTTCCGGGTGTAGTCGACGGCCCGATCGAAGAGCTCGCGGTCCTCGCAGAGGATGCCGACCGCCATGATCGACGCGACCGTGCACAGGTCCCAGTTGGCCCAGTAGTTCGTGATGCACGCCGTGTTGTGCCGGACCAGGAAGTCCTCGTTCATCGGGTAGAACACCGTCAGGAGCAGTTGCTGCGCGGCGGCCAGGTCGAAGCCGTCGTAGCCGCGCATCAGCTCGGCGGCGTTGGCGAGTTGGTAGCCGTAGATGCCGGCCGCGAGGAACCGGTCCGCGTTGCCGTTCACCGCGGTCAGCGTTCGTGACCAGCTGTTGAGGATGTCCCGGGCGGTGTCCGCGTGCGCGGTCTCGCCGGTGATCCGCCAGCGCAGGGCGTTCTGGTAGGCCGCGTGCACGTCCAGGTAGAACTGCGGGTAGTTCTGCCCGGTCCCGCCGCGGATCACCGTCGCCAGCGGGCGCGGCCGCCAGCTGCTCTGCGAGCGCCCGTTCGCGGTCAGCCGGCGCCAGCCGGCCGTCACGACGGCGTCGCCGGCCGCGAGTTTCGCCCGGATCCGGGCGAAGTCGGCGCTGGTGTGGAGCATGCCGGGATGGGCGAAGGGTGCGGCGGCGGCGAAGGCCGGGCCGGCCTGCGGACCGACGGCGGCGAGCGCGCCGGCCAACCCGGCCCCGAGCAGGACACCCCGGCGACTGACCGAAACCTGCGGCAGTGACACGTGACCCAGCCTTTCCGTAGGAGGTGCGATCACCTTGATGACGCTGGCGAGCACACCGGCATTACGGAAATCTCGGGACGGGCTACAGACCGGCCGGACGGTCGAGGCCGCGGGGCAGCCGCGGCAGCGGGATCGCGTCCCACGGGATGCGGGCCAGCAGCCGGGTCAGGACCAGGCCGAGCAGCAGCCCCGCCACCGAGTCGGTGATCCAGTGGTACGCCAGCCAGGTCGTCGTGCAGAAGACGATGGCCGGCGGCAGCACCCGCAGGGCCGCGTACCGCCGTGCCGTCAGCGGCGGCCGGTCCAGCGACCGCAGCAGCGCGTTGAGCAGCACCGCGATAACGCCGTACCAGACCAGGGCGTTGGCGACGTGGCCGGACGGGTAGCTCATCGCCTTGAGGCCGGAGGCGTAGTCGTTGAAGAGCACCAGCCGGTCCGGGCCCTCGAAGGCCGGGGCCGCGCGGTCCAGCCAGACCTTCAGCGGGCCGATCGTGACGTAGGTCAGCGCGAAGATCGCCGCGAAGACCAGCAGCGGGCGGACGGACCGGCGCCGCCAGGCCACCAGCCCGGCCAGCACGATCGCGATCGGCATCAGCACCTGGCCGCCCTGGCCGAGGTAGTTCAGCACCCGCAGGAGCACGTAGAGCGGGGTGGGCCGGTGATCGTCGGCCCAGTCGGCCACCCGCTCGTCGACGGTGAGCAGGTGACCCTGGGCCAGCGCGACGGTCAGGGCGACGAAGCCGGCGAGCAGGAGCAGGTCGAACCACCAGCCCCGGGGCCGTACGGGCAGCAGCCGCCCAGGTCTGGTCTCCGTCCGCACCACCGCCTCACGCATGGCGCATACGGTACGTCAGAGATACGACTTGATCTTGGCGTGGAGCAGGTCGGCGCGGACCCCGGCGTTCGGGCAGCCGCCGAAGTGATGCAGCGCCACCACCTTGTCGGTCTTGCGGGACAGCACCGGGCTGCCGCTCGATCCGCCCTCGGTGTCGCAGTAGTACGAGACGTCCGAATCCCGCGCGTACCCGTCGAAAGCCGGATCCACGACCGCGCAGGTGCCCGCCCGGTCGCCGAGGCGCCCGGCGATCCGGGTCGGCTCGCCGGCCGGGTGCTGCGGCACGTAGAGCTCCTGGCCCTTCGCCGGGCGAGCGGAGTCCAGGTTCAGGTAGCCGAACTTCTGCACCGAGCGGAAGTTTCCGACCGTGAACAGGGTGAAGTCCAGCACATGCTCGGTGGCCAGCACCTTGTCGCCCCAGACCTTGGTCGGCTTGAAGACCTCGAAGCCGCCGCAGGTGGCGCACTGATAGTTGAACCAGACCTCGGTCTCGTACGCGTTCGCCGAGTTGTCGAAGCAGTGGTTGTTGGTCAGCATCCGGTTCTTCTCGCCGACCCGCCAGCCGGTGCACAACTCGGTGCCGTTGATCAGCAACCGGGCGATGGCCTTGGACCGGGTGTAGGCGACCGGGTCGGCCGAGCGGTAGCAGACCGCGTCCCGGCTCTCGTCGGTGCCGCAGACGGACTCCTCACGGCCGGTGCGGCCGGGAGTCGTCAGCTGCTCCTCGGGGACCCGCGCCTGCTCCTTGCGCGAGTAGCCGCGCGCCACCTGGTCCACGTTCACGCCGAGCCGGCCGAGCAGCGAGCCGACCAGGTTCCCGCCGCCGCGGTGCATCTCGACCACGGCGGTGTCGCCGGTGATCGACATAGCCCACCGGCCGGTGGAGGCGCCGTCCAGCAGCCGCGGCGCGTCGTAGCGGTAGGACTCCTCGCCCTCGGCGTCGGAGACCGTCAGGTAGTCGCCCGGCAGCATCGCCATGCGGCTGAAGTGCACCTTGACGTAGGAGGCCTGCGGGTAGTGGAAGACCTCGCGCTCCGGGGCGCCGTACCCCAGCAGTTTGTCGATCGACAGCAGCTCGCCGACCTTCTGCCGGCCGTCGCCGTCGTTCGCGGCGGCGGACTCGGGCGCCTTCGCGCCGGTCTCCGCGGGCTCGGCCGACTCGGACGCGGACGCGGACGGCTTCGCGGCCGGGGCCTCGGCCGCGTCGGCCGGGCTGCTGAGCATGGGCCCGGCCGTGCCGCCCGTCGCGGCCGCGGGCTGCTCCGCAGCGACGGGGGTACGGGCTGAGCCGCCCGCCTCCTGCCAGGAGCCGACCGGGCGACCCGCGTCCGCCGAGTACTTCCAGGCCGCCCCGCCGGCCGTGCCGGCCAGCGCCAGGGCAGCACTCGCCCCGACGACGATGCTCACCGCGCGTCGCAAATTCACTCCCGCCCCTCGAGTCACATCGCCGGCCCGACCACTCCGGCGATCTCGCTTCTGTGTAACGAGCCACGTGCGGCAGCGACGCGCGCCCCGGAGCGTGCACACTGGGCTCGTGCGAATCACGTCCGCCCTAGTCGACCCGGCGCTGCTGGACCTGCCGTGGAGCGTGCCGCTCGAGGAGTGGCCGGCCTCTCACCTGGTCGCGTTGCCGCAGGGCATCTCGCGGCACATCGTCCGGTTCGTCAAGCTCAACGACACCGTCTACGCCCTCAAAGAGACCCGGGAGCGCATCGCCGAGAAGGAATACGACCTGCTCCGGGCCCTGGAGCGGATCGACTTCCCGGCGGTGGAGGCGGTGGCCATCGTCAACGACCGTCTGGACGACGCCGGCGAGCCGCTGGAGTCGGTGCTGATCACCCGGCACCTGCAGTTCTCGCTGCCGTACCGGGCGCTCTTCTCCCACATGCTGCGGCCCGAGACGATGAACAGGCTGCTCGACGCGCTCGCCGCGCTGATCGTGCGGATGCACCTCACCGGCTTCTCGTGGGGTGACTGCTCGCTGTCCAACACGCTGTTCCGGCGGGACGCGGGCGCCTTCGCGGCATACCTGGTCGACGCGGAGACCGGCAACCTGTATCCGAAGCTCTCCGAGGGTCAGCGCAGCGAGGACATCGAGATCCTGCGGCTGAACATCTTCGGCGAGTGCCTCGACCTGGAGGCCGCCGAGCTGCTGCACGAGGCGATCGACCCGGAGGCCGTGGTCGACGACATCGTGGCCCGCTACGAGCGGCTCTGGCACGAGGTCACCTACGAGCAGGAGGTGCCCCGCGACGCCCGGC
>NZ_QHHV01000245.1:0-6049 GCF_003947245.1 Actinoplanes sp. ATCC 53533
TGACCGCCCAGCGGAAGATCAGGAAGCCGAGCAGTACCAGCAGCGACGCGGTCAGATCGAACATCGCGAACATGAGGGCCGCCAGCACGGCGATGAAGCCCGCGCCGATTCGGTCCATGCCGTTGACACCGCGCAGGTAGTCGTAGGCTTCGGGATCATCGATTCTGATCGTCTCGGCGATCCGCTTCCACTGGTCCTGCTTCGCCGTGATGGTCGACGGCCGGGTTTTCGGGTTGTCCCGCATCTTCTGCGCTTCGTCCCAGCTGAAGGAGCGAGCGTCGTACAGGGCCCGGCCGTATTTCTGAGCCGTGTCGCTGTCCGCCGAGCCGAGCACCCCGCGGAGCCAGTTGCGGTAGAGCATGGTTTCGGTCACCGTGTCGCTGGCGCGGACAGCTGGTGGGCGATTGTCGTCACAGGCGCCGGGGGTGGGGTTGTCGCACTTACCGGCGGCAGTGTTCTGGGCCCGCGGCCCGACCGCATCGTGCACCACGCCCAGGGTGGTGACCAGCGTTTGGTCGGCGATATTCGCGGACTTGACGGGCCACGCCGCGATGGCGGTGACGGCGACCATGATCAAGATCGCCCACCCGGCCGTCGTCGTGGCCGCACCCATGTCGGCTTGCTGCGACCGCCAGATCAGGTAGAGGCCGACCACGGCGAGGGTGATGACGCCGAAGACGCTGAAGACCTTCTCGTACACCGCCTTGGTGGCCTGGTCGACGAGCGGATCGGCCCAGCCCCACAGGGCCTGCGGATCCCAGGCCCGTTCCCGCAGGGCGTTGGAGGCGCCGATGACGGCGGTAGCGATCATGAACTCGCCGTTGGCGACCGTGGTCTCGAATTTGCTCTCCGGCTCGGCCAGGGTGCCCGCGCAACCACCGTCGAGGTCGTAGGTCGAGAAGCTGTAACCGGCGTAGCCGTACTGGCTGTAGATGCCCTGCGGGCCGTTCAGTTTGGAGGAGGCGGGCCGCTCGGCGAACCAGCCCGCCAACCCTGAGTCCGGTGCGCTGGGCGTAGGCGGTTTCAGACAGGTCACCCGGTCCCCGGTGACCTCCTCGAGTCGCTTGACACAGCCGGGGATGTCAGCGCGCCACTCCTCGACGTCGCAGGCGCCGCCCGGGGCACGTAGCGGTCCGGCGGAGGCGGGCGACGGTGCGGCGACCGCCCAGGCGATGCTTGCCACCGCTGCTACGAGCACCGTCAGGACCAGTGCGCACGCCCGCCGAACCATCTCAGACCTCCCGGTCGGACAGGGACGCTATGGCCGTGGGCGCCGCCTTGGCCGCCGCCGGTGTCGTGTCGAGGTATTCCAGCAGGCCGTCCACGTACGACACGTCGACCCGGACCTTCTGCACCCGGCCGTCGACGTCGCGCATCACGAACTCGCGGAAGCCCAGCCGGGACGATGACGACGTGTCCGCCTGCGACAGCGAGGCCAGTGTCGCCTCGTAGCCGTCGTGCACCGGCACCCGGAGCAGGCGTAGCGCCTCGGAGGCGATCTCCTGGTCCTCGGCGATCCGGCCGACGAAGACGGTCGACACCAGGTTTTGCACGTCGAGGCCGAGGATGTCGCGGGGGTTCTGCGAGGCCACGAAGGCCGCCAGGTTCCACTTCCGGGAGTCGCGGGCGAGGCGGACCAGGAACGAGCGGCCGGAGCGCCAGCCCTCCATGAAGTGGGCCTCGTCCAGGCCGACCATCTTGCGGGACGACATCGAGCCGCCGTAGCAGCGCCGGACGGCGAGCCGGTGTGCCGTGTGCAGCATCGGCAGCGCCAGCGACTCCTCCGCCGACCAGTATTCGCGCTCGATCTTCATGTCGGGCAGGCGCAGGCCGGCCATGGTGATGACGGTGAGCGCCGAGTCCGCGCTGAGCAGGTGCGCCGGCGGCCGGCCGAAGAACAGCAGCGCCAGCGGCATCTCGGCGGTGTCCAGGAGCAGGTTGGCCAGTTCCTTGCCGTCGTCGTCGAGGCCCTGCAGGCAGGCGATGACGTCGTCAAGCGTGGAGGTCTCCTCGGCCGGCACCTGGCGTACGGCGTGCCGCAGCAGCGTCGCGGTGGAGGACTCCTTGGCCACCTGCGGCGGCACCAGCATCGAGCAGATGTCCTGGACCAGCATGCGGCGCTCGGCCCGGGCGTTCGAGACGGCGATCTCGTACTCGCGGTCGCCGCCGGCGCCGGTCTGGAACTCGGTGCGGACCGGGGTCGGGATCAGCGCGTACGGCGCCAGCGTCCCCTGCTCCGAGCCGGTCAGGTTCAGCACCCGGGAGTACGGCCGCAGTTCCGGCATCGCGCACAGCCGGGCCAGCGGGCCGGACGGGTCCAGCAGGGTCACCTGGACGCCGCGGCGTGCGTTCAGGTAGCCCAGCGCGCCCATCAGCGTCGACTTGCCGCCGCCGGGCTCAGCCACCAGCACGCCGAGGCCGGAGCGTTCCCGGACCTCCATCGGGAAGTGCAGGTCCAGGAAGACGGGCCGGCGGCAGGTTCCCGACGTACGCCCGATCAGGTCTCCCCGCCGGTCGCCCACCGTGGACGCGGCCTGCGGCAGCGCCGCGGCCAGCAGCTTGACCGGCATCCGCCGCACGTAGCCGGTGTTGGCGATCGGCTCGCCGGGGATGAACTCGCGGGCGAGCTGGTCCTGGTTCTTCGGGTGCTGCAGCGAGATGCGCAGCTCGCGGGAGTAGAGCTGGATCAGGCGGCGGGCCCGTTCCAGGCACTCCTCGCGGGTGCGGCCGCCGACGGCGATCCGGTGCCAGCCGTGCGCGCGGGCCGACTCGACCGGCAGGCCGGTGGTCATCTCGTCGCCGATGACCAGGGCCCGCTTGGCGAGGCGCTCCAGTTCCGGCGGGGCGTCGATGCCGTGCTCGGCATAGTCGAGCTGCTGGGAGCGGATCATCCGGAGCCGGTGCTCGAGGTTCTTGAAGGAACTGTTCGAGCCGAGGATGTCAATGCGCGAGGAGAGCTCCATCGGCCAGGGCAGCCGTTCGTGGAAGTGCATCCACGGCTCGTGCTTCTCGGGGATCTCCAGCGGCTCCATCCGGCCCACGGACAGGACGGCGACGTGCCGCTCCTCGCCGGTCATCCGGTTGACCAGCTTGACCGTCGAGCCGTACGGGGTGCGGTAACGCTCCACCTGCTCGGTCAGGGCGAGCAGGTCACCGCGTTCCCACTGGCCGTTCGAGACCGGGGAGAGCGGGCCGGGCGGGGCCATGCAGAGCGCGACCGAGCGGAACAGCAACCACTCCAGCTCCTGCGGGGTGACCCGCCGGCCGCGCATGCCGAACGCGTTCAGCACCTCGTCGAACTGCTCGACCGTGCGGCCGAGCTTGCGCCGTTCCCCATCCGAGGTGCCCTTGCCGAACATCCGCAGGATCCGCTCGGAGAACGTGTCGCCGAGCGAGCGGCGGGCGAAGGTCACGCCCAGGTAGGTCTGGCCCTCGGCGTGGTTGACCGAGAGCAGGTGCCGCTGGGCCGCCACCAGGTGGTCGGACCAGGAGGTGGCACCCGAGACGTCGGGCAGCGGCTTGGCCGTGTGGGAGTCGACCGTGCGGGCCCACTCGTCGGCCGGGAACGGCCGGTTGGTGCGCCGCAGGTGCAGCCGGAAACCGGCCAGGCCCGCATACTGCTCGGAGATCGCGGAGAGCAGCGCCTCGCGCTCGGCGTCCGGGCGGAACGCCCACCGGACCTCGGGCAGCGAATACCAGGCCGTCACCGTGCTCTGGGTGAACGTCAGGTGCCCGGCGATCTCGCTGATCTCCAGCTCGATGGAGGGGTCGCGGTCGCTGAACTTGAGCTTGTGCGGGCGCAGCGGCGCCGCCTTGACCTCGTTCTTCTTCGGCCGGACCGCGGGCAGGTTCGCCGGTTCCTCGCGTTTGCGGCGGCCGCGGCGCTTCGCGGGCGCCTTCTCCGGCATCGGCGCGGGCAGGTCGGTGCGGGTGTCGGCCTCGGCCGGCGCGGCCGAATGGTACGGCTCGACGGCGGCGACCGGGATCCCCCCGGGCGTCGTGACGGTCTGCCACAGCGGCGGGGCCGGCATGGGGGTGTGCGGGGGCCGGCGCGGGCTGCGGAGTCACGGGTGCGGTGGCCACCGCCGGGAACGCGCCGGGGCGGGCCTCGTCGGGCCAGTCCTCGAAGTCGGACTCGGGCGCCTCACGCTCGTCGTAGAAGTCGGCCCGCGGGCCGGCGGGCGCCCGCATGAAGGGCGACACCGGCGCATCGGTCCGCGGACTGCCGGGCCGGGTGCCGTTCGACAGCGGTACGGGCGGCGGCGAGGCGATCGCTGACTCGGCGCGGGCCCCACCGGACCGATCCGCGGCTTGCCCGTTCAAACCCGAGGGCTGCCCCTTCGTGCCGCCGGACGGCGAGCCGTGCCCAGCGGACGCCGAACCGGACCCGACAAGCTCGGGACCGGACCCAGCAAGGCCTCGTCCGGCCTCGGCAGCTCCTGGACCGACCTGGGTCTCGGCAGCTCCCGGGCCGAACTGGGTCTCGGCAGTTCCTGGACCGAACTGGGTCTCGGTAGCTCCTGGACCGAACTGGGTCTCGGTAGCTCCTGGACCGAACTGGGTCTCGGTAGCTCCAGGCCCGAACTGAGTCTCGGCAGTTCCTGGCCCGAACTGGGTCTCGGTAGCTCCTGGGCCGAAGTCGGTCTCGGCAAGTCCTGGGCCGAACTCGGTCTCGGCGGCTCCCGGCCCGAACTCGGTCTCGGTAACTCCCGGGCCGAACCCGGTTTCGGCAGTTTCCGGGCCGAACCCGGCAGGACCTCGGCCGGGCCCGGCAAGCTCGGGACCGGATCCGGCAAGCCCTGGGCCGAACCCGGCAGGGCCCCGGCCGGGCCCGGCGAGGTCCGAACCGGATCCGGTCTGCGTCGGGCCGGACCGGGCGATGTCCGGGCCTGGCTCGGCGGCTGCCTCGGCCAGGCTGGGAGACGGCCCGGCGCTGGGAACCGGGACGGCGCTGGGAGCCGGGCCGGCATGGTCCGGTGCCGGGCCGGAGAGGCCGGCATGGTCCGGTGCCGGGCCGGAGAGAGCCGAAGCGGACCCGCCGGGAGCCGGCGCCGGGCTTGTGGGCGCGGCGGTTGTCTGCCGGCCGGCGTCCGCGCCGTCGAAGTCGAAGCCGAAGTCGAAATCCACGTCCGGGTCGTCCGGGGGCGGCTCCGGCTGGGCCGCGGCCGGACCGGGCGTGCCTCCGAAGAGATCCAGGAACGGCGAATCGATGTCCATCGGGTCGACCGGCGGCCCGCCGTTGGCACGCGGGCGCACCGGCTGCGGGGCCTGGAAGACCGCGACGGCGCCGTGGCCGGGACCGGGGGTCTGTTCGACTCCCTCATCCGGAGAGTGATTATCTGATCGCACAGCGTTACTCTGCCTGCCCGGAAGGGACGATTCCGCGCGGGAAGGCCCGGGCGGTGGGGTAGCGGTCATGGACGATCCCCGTTCGGGCATGCGGTGAGAGCGGCGAAACTGGTCATACCAACTCCTCCCGAACTCTGATGCGCGTGGCGACGAGTCTCGGGTCGCGCTGCTCGACGGCGGGCTCGCGGGTGCGGCGCCAGTCGGTGAGTGCGGTGCGGATGACCATCCGGGCCGGCCGGTCGGGGTCGACGTGCCGGAACACGTACGAGGTGGTGACCATGGCCAACGCGATCTCCCAGGCGGGGAAGGCGTCGATCTCGAACGTGATGAGGTAGTGCAGGAACACGAACAAAGGCACTAATAGGACGAACATCCCATACTGCGCGTACGGCAGGTGCATGGGCAGCGTGTAACCGGGCGGGCCCAGGTAGACAAGGCGTGCCCGGTAGATGTCGTCATCGGTGCGCAGCCGCATATGTCCGCCCGCGGCCTCAGGTGAAGATGAGGCTGATGAGGAAGTCGCCGACGAAGAACAACGTCGCGGCGCCGGCGATGAACGCGAGGCCGACGATGGCGATCGCTGAGCTGGTGAGCACCTTGGAGATCTCGCCGCGGCTGGCCCGGCCGATGAAGATGACCCCCAGCACGGCGAGCAGGATCGGCGCGACATTGCTGGCGAAGAAGGTGACGACACCCTCGG
>NZ_QHHV01000246.1:0-32429 GCF_003947245.1 Actinoplanes sp. ATCC 53533
AGCGGGTGGCCGATGGACTTCTTGTACGCGTACGCCGCGATGGTCGGAAGCTTCGCCATCAGCCGGATCCCGGAGATCTCGACCTGCTCCGGATCGGTCGGCTCGAGCGCGTCCTGGTAGAACGTCGACAACGCGGTGACGGCCGAGGAGAGCACGGCCATCGGGTGCGCGTCACGCGGGAAGCCGGAGAAGAAGGCGCGCATCTCCTCCTGCAGCAGCGTGTGCACGCGGATCTTGTCGCCGAACTCGGCCAGCTGGGCCGGCGTCGGCAACGCGTCGTGGATCAGTAGATAGGACACCTCGAGGAACGAGGCCTTGCCGGCGAGCTGCTCGATCGGGAAGCCCCGATAGCGCAGGATGCCGGCGTCACCGTCGATGTAGGTGATCGCCGACGCGCAGGAAGCCGTGTTGACGAAGCCCTGGTCCAGGGTGACGTATCCGGTCTCCTTCAGCAGCGCGCTGACGTCGATGCCGCCTGGACCCTCGACCGCCGGGCGCACCGGCATGGACAACTGGCCACCGGGGTGGTCGAGCTTGACATCCGTCATGTAATTCCCTCACTTCACCGGCAGATGTCGCCAATAACCTGCCGTTCACCGTAAACCCTCAAGCTGAACGGGTCATCAGGCGGTCGAGCGCTGAGGGATTGATCACGACCGCCTTCCCAGGAACACCATAGATAATGGTCTGTGGACCGCGTCGTCGCGGTGCGGAGGTGGTGAACCGATGCGGACACCGGGCCCTGCCCCAGTGGTCGTCGGCGTCAACGGCACATCGTCCGGCCTGGCCGCCGCGCGGCTGGGCGCCCGCGAGGCGGCGGCCCGGGGGCAACCGCTGCGGATCCTGCACGCGTTCTCCTGGCCCGGCCGCTCCTTCGATGACGCACCGGACTGGGCCACCGCGCGCCACGAGGCCGGCCTCATCGTGGCGCGCGCGGTGGCGACGGCCTCCCGCACCGCACCGGGCGTGCCGGTCGAGGGCCGGCTCGCCGACGGCCTGCCCGTGCGTGAGCTGCTGCGGCAGAGCCGGACGGCGGAGCTGATCGTGCTCGGCGACGACGATCTCACGCTGAGCCCGCGCCTGCCGGTCGATTCGGTGCTGGTGCAGACCGTCGCCCGGGCCCGCTGCCCGGTCGTGGTCGCCCGCGGCGTCCGCCCGCCGGCCGGCCCGCTGCTGGCCGCGGTCGACGGCTCGCCGAGCTCGATGCTGGCCCTGCGGGTCGCGGCGGTCGAATCACGCCGCCGGTCGGTCCCGGTGGAGATCGTCCACGTGGTGGACAGCCCGGCCGCGCTGGAGGACGGGCACCGCGTGCTGGAGGCCGCCCTGACCGCCGTGCCGGAGCTGGGCGGGTCGCAAAGCCGGCTGCTGGTCGGCGAAGCCGCGCCGATTCTCATCCGCGCGTCGCGGCGGGCACGGATGATGATCCTGGGTCCGCGGGGCGTCGGCGGCGGCTCACTGCTGGGTGCGGTTGCCCAGCAGGTGCTGCACAGGTGCGCCTGTCCGACAGTCTTTGTCCACGGAACCCCTGCCGGGCACCGGTCCACGGCGGGTACGGTGCCATCGGCGGGAGCGCTGATGAGCTGACTGGCCAGGGGGCGATGACGGGTGCTGTCCACAGCTCCGTCGACACAGGGTCGGCGATGGTGGAAGGTCTTCGGCGGTGCCGGCGTGCTCGCGACCGCCCTCTACACCCTCAACCTCGCACCCGCGGTCAACGTCGCCGGCGTCGCCCTGATCGGCATCGGCACGGTGTGCGTCTGCCTCGTCGCGCCCCGCCGGTTCGCCGCCGAGCCCCGCGCCGCCTGGCCGTTCATGAGCGCCGCGGCCCTGTTGTTCCTGGTCGGCGTGGTGGTCCGGCCCCTGGTGGTGAACGAGCCGCTGATCGCGGACGCCTTCACCGTGCCCGGCTATGTCCTGCTCGTCGTCTTCTTCGGCATGCTGCTGCGCTCGCGGGGCAGCATAGCCCGGCACTCGGTGCTCGACGGGCTCATGGTCTGCCTGGCCGGCGGGCTGGCCAGCGCGCTGCTGCTCGCCGCCCCGGCCGCCGCGATCGCCGACCGGCCGGCGATCGAGTCGGTGCTGGCCGGGCTCTACCCGCTCTTCGACGTCGTGCTGCTCGCGCTGGTCATCAACCTCACCTTCACCGTACGCACCTGGCCGGTGAGCCTGGCGACGCTGGTGGCCGGGATGGCGCTGATCGTCGTCGGCGACCTGGCGTACGCGATCATCGGCGTGGACGGCAAGACCTACACCTCCCCGCTGCTCGACGTGCCGTTCCTGCTGGCGTACGTGTTGCTCGGGGTCACCGCCCTGCACCCGTCGGTGGTCGACCTCGGCCGCGCGAACCGGCACCCGGTGCAGGCCTGGTCCTGGCGCCGGATGACGCTGCTGGTGCCGGCGGTGTCGACCCCGTTCGTGCTGCTGGTGGTCGTCGGCGACGACTCGCCGGAATACCGGGCGCTGATCGGCGCCTGCGGCCTGGCCATCGTCTCCCTCCTGCTGCTGCGGGCGGTCACCGCCGTGCAGGCGCAGGTCGCGGCGCAGCTGCACTCCGAGCACCAGGCGATGCACGACCCGCTCACCGGCCTGCCGAACCGCCGGATGATCTCCAGCGAGATCGAGCGGCTGCTCGGCACCGTGCCGCCGCCGGACCCCCGGCGGATCTGGGTCTCCTTCCTCGACCTGGACGGCTTCAAGTGGGTCAACGACTCCTGGGGCCACGACACCGGCGACCAGCTCGTCATCGAGGTGGCGACCCGGCTGCGCGCGGCGATCCCGGCCGGCACGATGCTCGCCCGGGTGGGCGGGGACGAGTTCCTGGTGGCCTACCTCGGCGACGAGCAGGGCGCGCTGCGGCTGGTCGACATCATCCAGGGGTGCTTCGCGCACCCGCTCGCGGTCCGCGACACCGAGCTGGTGATCAGCGCGTCGATCGGCATCGCGCACGCGCCCGGTGACACCGCGCCCGCCATGACCACCCAGGCCCTGCTGCGCGACGCAGACACGGCGATGTACCGCTCCAAGGCCGAGGGCCCGGGCCGCGCCACCATCTTCGACACCTCGATGCACGACCGGGTCCGCGAGCGCATCGAGCTGGAGGGCGCCCTGCGCACGGCCCTGGCCGAGGGCCAGCTCAGCGTGGTCTACCAGCCGATCGTGCGGCTCGGGACGGGCCAGCCGATCGGTGCCGAGGCCCTGGTGCGGTGGAACCACCCGCAGCGCGGCCCGATCCCGCCGATGACGTTCATCCCGGTGGCCGAGGACGCCGGGCTGATCGGCACGCTCGGCACCTGGGTGCGCAACGAGGCGCTCGGCCAGCTGGCCCGGTGGCGCACCGACGGCACCGTCGGCCCGGAGTTCTACCTGTCGATCAACGTCTCGCCCCGCCAGCTCAGCAACGCCGAGCTGCCCCTGATCGTGGCCGGCGAGCTGCTCCGGCACGGGGTGCCCGCCGCGGCCGTGGCCCTGGAGATGACCGAGTCGGTGATGGCCGACGGCGGCAGCATCACCGCCCGGGTGCTGTACGAGCTGCGCGAACTCGGCCTCAAGCTGCTCGTCGACGACTTCGGCACCGGCTTCTCGGCGCTGGGCTACCTGCGCCGCTTCCCGGTCACCGGCGTCAAGATCGACCGATCCTTCGTGTCCGGCCTCGGCGAGAGCGGCGAGGACGAGGAGATCGTCCGGGCCGTGGTGGCGATGAGCCGGGCGCTGGGCCTGAGCATCGTGGCCGAGGGCGTCGAGACCCGGGTCCAGCGCGACGCGCTCGGCGCCGTCGGGGTCACCCAGGGGCAGGGCTGGCTGTGGGGTCCCGGGGTGGCGGCGGGAGACTTCGCGACCCACTGGGGCGCCCGCCGGTACGCCCCAGTACCGCCCGGCTGAGCCCGGATCAGGGGTACCGTCTTCCCCATGGGGTGACAAACGTCTCCTCAGCCACTGGTGCACCGGCGACAAGTCCGGCATTATTCCCACCGGTTCGGGACCGCTGCCATCGGCGACGTCCGGCCGATGACAGCGGAGACCGAGGAGGCGGCTTGATGACGACGTTGATCGGATCCGACGGGTCCGTGCTCTGGCTCGTGGCCGTGCTGTTCGTGCTCGCCTCGGGCCTGGCGTGCGCCCTGCTCGCGGCCACCCGGAGCAGTTCCCCGGCGATCCGCGCCAAGCAGCGCACCCCGGAGCACTAATCCCCCATCCGGCTGGCAGGCTGGGGTGATGCGCTTCGCCACCTGGAACGTCAACTCGGCCAAGGCCCGGCTGCCCCGGCTGCTGGAATGGCTCGAGCAGACCCGGCCCGACGTGCTCTGCCTGCAGGAGACCAAGGTCGCCGCGGACGGCTTCCCGGAGCGGGAGGTCGCGGCGCTCGGCTACGAGACCGCCGCGTACGGCCAGGGCCGCTGGAACGGGGTCGCCCTGCTCTCCCGGATCGGCCTCGCCGACGTCCGGCACGGCTTCGACGGCGAGCCCGGCTTCCCCGACCCGGAGGCGCGCGCGATCAGCGCCACCTGCGCCGGCATCCGCTTCACCTCGGTGTACGTCCCCAACGGCCGAACCCCGGAAGACCCGCACTACGCGTACAAGCTGGCCTGGTTCGCCGCGCTGCGCGACGCGCTCGCCGCCCAGCCGGGCCCGGCCGTGCTGGCCGGGGATTTCAACGTCGCGCCGACCGACGACGACGTCTGGGACATCTCCGTCTTCGCCGGCGCCACCCACGTGACCCCGCCGGAGCGCGACGCCCTGGCCGCCCTGCGCGCGCTCGGCCTCACCGACGTGCTGCCCCGGCCGATGAAGGGTGACCGGCCCTTCACCTACTGGGACTACCGGGCCGGAATGTTCCACCAGAACAAGGGCATGCGGATCGACCTGGTCTACGCCACCGCCGACGTGGCGACCGCGGTGCGCGACGCGGTGATCGACCGGGAGGCCCGCAAGGGCAAGGGCCCGTCCGACCACGCGCCCGTGGTCGTCGACATCGACGCTGACACCGTCACCGCCGGGTAACCCCGCGTAGGCTGACCAGAATCACCTGATTCCGGCGGGAGCGGAAGGGGAACGGAATGGACGCCCGGGCACCGGCCGCTCCGGTTCTCGCGCCCGCTCCGGCCCTGCTGCGTGCCGCCCTGGACGCCGCCACGGAGGCGGTGCTGCTCTGCGCCGCCGACCACTCGATCGTGCTCGTCAACGCCGCCGCCAGCGCACTGCTGCCCGACCTCGCGCCGGGCGGCACGGCCGCGCGGAGCCCGCTGGCCGGGCTGGACCGCGCCACCGCCGACGGCGCCGCCACGTTCGCCACCGAGCACCGGGGCCGGCGGCTGCTCGGCCACCGCCGGCCGCTCGGCGACGATCACTACGGGTGGTACCTGCGGGACACCACCGAGGAGTTCGCCCGGGCGGAAGCGTTCCAGACCGCGATCTCCGCCGTCGCGCGGTGCCGCGAGCAGGTCGACCTCACCGCGATCCTCCGGGCCGACCTGGTGCCACCGGAGCTGCCACGGCCCGAGGGCATCGAGCTGATCGGCTCCTACCAGGCGGCCAGGGCCGGCGGCGACTCCCCCGGCTCCCTCTGCGCGGCCGGCGGCGACTTCTATGACGTCTTCGGCCCGGCCGGCGGCGGCTCCGAAACGGTCGTGGCGCTGGGCGACGTCTGCGGCAGGGGACCCGAGGCCGCCGTGCTGACCGGCAAGGTGCGCCAGACGCTGCGCGCGCTGAGCCTGGTCGGCTCCGACCCGGCACAGCTGCTCACGGTGCTCAACCGGGCCCTGCTCGGCTCGCGCCCGCGGCACCGCTTCGTGACCCTGGTCGTCGCCGCGATCAGCCGGGCCGGCCACGGCCGGGTGCGGATGATCCTGGCCACCGGCGGCCACCCGGCCCCACTGGTCCTGCGCGCCGACGGCACGGTCGAGGCGGTGCCGGTGTCCGGCACCCTGATCGGCGTGGTGCCGCAGATCGCCGTGCACCCCGCCACGATCGAGCTGGCGCCGGGCGAGCTGTGCCTGCTGTACAGCGACGGTCTCACCGAGGCCCGCAGCGGCACGGAGCAGTACGGCGAGGGCCGGCTCGGCGACGTGCTGGCGAGCTGCCACGGCCTGCCCGGCGAGGCGGCCGTGGCACGTGTCCGCCGGCTCGTCTCGGACTGGGCGCACGGCGGCCTCCGCGACGACATCGCGATGCTCGCGGTCCGTGCCCCGTCGCGCACCAAGCTGAGCCTGATGGGCTCCGCCCCCGCCACGTCACCGTTCGCCATCGACGCGCGACGAGGCGACCGCCGCGGACGGAGCCGATAAATCGCTCGCCCGCCGTCGGGCCCGGCGGTACGGTATGCGCATGATCTCCTGACGCTGCCACGCGATGATCCCGGCCTGGGCCTGCCCCGGGCCCGCCGTGCCACACCGGCGCGTGCCCGCCACGGTCCCCGCTCGCTGCGGCCACCGTGCGCCATCTCGCTGTTCGCACCACTCGCCTCGCGCATCGAGGAGGTAGCTCCATGCCTGACCAGCCCTTTTCCGTACACGTCGATCCTGACGACCTGGCCCGCCGGCACCTGACGGCGGCCGTGTCCCTGCCGTCCGCCACCACCGGCGGGCCGGGCCAGCAGTCCGCCACCGGCGACACCGCGGCCCACCACGGTGCCCGCGACGCCCGGCTGGCGGCCCGCCGGCGCTCCGACCGCGACCACGCGGGCCGGGCCTCCGGCGGATCGACCCGCTCCTACGCCTTCCGCCGCAGCTGACGGGCCCGCAGCGGGCCGGGATCCGTCCCGGCCCGCTGCCTCCGAAACCGGTTGGCCGGCCGCGGGCAGCGACCCAGGCTCCCGGCCATGATCGAGACAGATCGGCTCCGGTTACCGCACCTGACCGCAGCCGGTGGTCTGGGCGCGGCTGACTACGGTGACCGGGCTGGCCACAAGGGTTGATTCGGGCGTCAGTACCAGGACGGACCGTATTCGACGTAAGGCTCTCGCAGGGTGGCGACCTCGTCGTCGGTCAGCTCGATATCGAGGGCGGCGACCGCCTCGGACAGGTGGTGGGGCTTGGTCGCTCCCACGATCGGGGCCGAGACCAGCGGGTTGCGCAGCACCCAAGCCAGAGCGATCTGGGCCATACTCACGTCGCGCTTCTGAGCGACCTGCTGGACGGCGTTGATGACGGGTTCGTCGTACGGCGAGTCGAAGGCCTGCACGACCTTGTCGGTGCTGGAGCGGGTGCTCTGCTCACCCACCGGGCGGGCGAGCCGGCCCTTGCCGTTCGGCGAGTACGGCACCAAGCCGACGCCCATGTCGCCGCACATCGCCATCAGCTCGCGCTCGTCGTGCCGGCGCAGCAGGTTGTACTGGTTTTGCATGGACACGAACCGGGTCCAGCCGCCCAGGTCGGCCGCGTGCTGCAACTTGGCGAACTGCCACGCGTACATCGAGGACGCGCCGAGGTAACGGACCTTGCCCGCCCGGATGATGTCGTGCAGGGCTTCCATCGTCTCCTCGACCGCGACATCGTCGTCGAAGCGGTGGATCTGGTAGAGGTCGATGTAGTCGGTGCCGAGCCGGGTCAGGGAGGCGTCGACCTGTTCGAGGATGGCTTTGCGGGAGAGTCCGGAGCCGCCGGGGCCGCCGTGCATGTGGCCGCGGACCTTGGTGGCGAGCACGATGTCCTCGCGGCGAGAGTAGCGGGTGATCGCCCGGCCGACGATCTGTTCGGAGGTGCCGGCCTGGTAGACGTTGGCGGTGTCCCAGAAGGTGACGCCGAGCTCGACGGCCTGGCGGAAGAACGGCTCGGCCTGGTCCTCGGTCAGCGCCCACGGATGGGCATCGGGGGTGGTCCGGTCGCCGTAGCTCATGCAGCCGAGCGCAAGCCGGCTGACCTTGAGGCCGCTGGCGCCGAGACGGGTGTGTCGCATGTGGATGTTCCTTCGTGAGGTCGGTGGTCAGGTCTGGTATTCCTGGTCGGTGACGTGGGCGAGCAGGCGAAGGTTCTCCTCCGACGGCGAGCCCGGCTGCGCGGTGTAGATGGTCAGGGTCAGACCGGAGTCGCTGGCCAGTTCCAGGCCCTCGAACGCCAGGGTCAGGTCACCGACGACCGGATGGTGGAAGCTTTTCGTGCCCGAGCCGTGGTGGCGGACGTCGTGCGCGCCCCAGCGGCGGCGGAACTCGTCACTGCGCGTCGACAACTCGCCGACCAGGTCCTGCAGGCTCTTGTCGTACGGGTCGCGACCAGCCTCGGTCCGCACGATCGCGACGCTGACGTTCGCGGCGCCGTCCCAATCCGGGTAGAAGTCCCGGGCGCGGGGGTCGAGGAAGTTGAACCGGGCGATGTTGCCATGCGCCGGCGCGTCGAACACCTGATCCCAGAACGCGCGGCCGAGGGCGTTGGCGGCCAGGATGTCCATCCGGCCGTTACGCACGAATGCCGGGCCCGCGGTGATGGCGTCCAGCATCTGCTGCAAGCCGGGTCGGGCAGGCCCGCTTCAGCCCCGGCACCCGCCGATTGGTGCCGGGCGCGATCCCCGCCTGCTGCGGGCTCAACCTGGCCCGGCGCGTGGTGAGGAACTCGCTCACTTCCTTGCGGTTGTCCACGCCGACCGACGCTACGCCGAACCCCATCGACGCAGGGTGCCCTGCCAGTACACCCTCCAGCAGCAACTTCTGCTCCCGCCCTGACCGGCCTCCCCGGAGTCGCCTCGCGCACCCCAGGCGTGTTGCTCGCCTCACCCGCTCAGCCTGGTGACAGCACGCGTAGCGGAACGGGCCAGGCTCGCCCGACACCGCTTTGCTCTGCTTCCCCATCGGAAACACCCCCGGCCGACGCCCGGCAGCAACCGAGAAGCGGAACCCGCACGTCCCCACCCGGTGTTTCCCATCGGGATATCGCCCCTGATCAGGCACGCCGGCTCAGGGGCAGCGCAGCACCGTCTTGCCGATCGCGGTCCGGTTCTCCAGCGCGGCATGCGCGTCGGCGGCCCGCGCCAGCGGGAACGTCTGCCCGATCAGCGGCCGCACGCGCCCGGCGGCGGCCTCGGCCAGGATGCCGGCGGCGTAGTGCCGGAACCGTTCCGGGGTGAACTGCAGCCGCTCGATGCCGGTCACCGTGACGCCCTCGGCCACCGTCGCCCCGGGGCCGGCGAAGCTGCCCGCCGGTGTGCCGTGCCCCGAGAAGCGTCCGCCCGGGGCGACCAGGTCGAGCGCGGCCCGGCCGTACGCGCCGCCGGCGCCGTCGAGCACCACGCTCACCTTGCCGACCTGCTCGGTCCAGTCCGGCTCCGAGTAGTCCACCACCAGGTCCGCGCCCAGCGGCCCGAGCCGGCCGAGCTTCCTGACCCCCTTGGCCGCGGCCACCACCTCGGCCCCGGCCGCGTGGGCCAGTTGGACGAGGAGGGCGCCCATGCCGCCCGCCGCCGCCGTGATCAGCACCCGGTCCTCGGGCCGGAGCGCCACCACCTCCAGCACGCCCAGCGCGGTGACGCCGTCGTGCAGCAGCGCCGCGGCCTCGCTGAGCTCCACACCGTCCGGCACGGCTAGCAGCCCGGCCGCTGGTTCCAGCGCCCGTTCGACGTAGCCGCCGTTCGGCCCGGTGGGCGTCACGACCCGGCGGCCGAACCACGACCGGTCAACGCCCTCCCCCACGTCGATCACCGTGCCCGCGACCCCGGGACCGGGCCGGTACGGCGGCTGGACCGGGAAGTAGTCGCCGCCGTGTCCACTGCGGATCATGGTCTCGACCCACAGGACCTCGGCGGCGGCGACCGCCACGACGACCTCGCCGGGGCCGGGCACCGGATCCGGCGCCGCCACCACTTCCAGCACCTCCGGACCGCCGAACCTCGCCACCTGGACCACCCGCATCCGGACCCACTCCCACCGTTCGAAGACTGTCCGGCAGAGCCTCGACCCTCAACCTGACTTGAGGTCAAGAGCGGCCAAGTGATCTAGAATCACGCGATGTCTGCGAATCACCTCACGACCGGGTCCCAGCGGCCACGCATCGGTGTCATGTTCGACCGCGACCAGGCGCCCGAGGAGCTGGCCGCGTTCGCCGCGGGGGCGGAGGAGGCGGGCGCCGACGATCTCTGGGTGGTGGAGGACCTCGGCTGGGCCGGCTCGATCAGCTCGGCCACGATCGCCCTGGCCGCGACCGAGCGCCTGCGGGTGGGCATCGGCATCGCGCCGGCGGCGTTGCGCAATCCGGCCCTGCTCGCCATGGAACTGGCGACCCTCGCCCGGGCATACCCGGGCCGCCTGGTTCCCGGGCTCGGCCACGGGGTGGCGGAATGGATGCGCCAGGTCGGCGCGGAGGCCGCCAGCAAGCTGGCGCTCCTGGAGGAGACAATCGTCGGGGTGCGCGCGCTGCTGGGCGGCGAGACCGTGTCGGCGCGCGGCCGGGAGGTCACCATCGACGGCGTACGGCTGGTGCACCCGCCGGCCGAGGTGCCGCCGCTGGTGACCGGGGTGGTCCGGCCGAAGTCGCTGGAGCTGTCCGGGCGGGTGGCGGACGGCACGATCCTCGCCGAGGGCATCGGTCCCGACCGGATCACCGCCGCACTGGTCCACATCGACCGCGGCCGCGCCACCGGTGACCGCCCGGGCCACGAGCTGATCGTCTTCACCTACCTGCACGTCGACGACGACGCCGAGCGGGCCGCGGCGGCGACCCGGGAGATCGTCGCCTCGCAGGCGGCCTGGCTCGGCGCCGAGCCCGCTGACCTGTTCACGCTGATCGGGCCGGCCACGATCGTGCCGGACCGGGTCGAGGCACTGCGGGCCGCCGGCGCGAGCACGGTGGTGCTGCGCCCGCTGGGCGCGGCGCCGCTCGATCAGCTCCGCCGGGCGCTCGCCACGCTGCGAGGCTGAGCCCGCGGGTGCGCCGTCAAAAGCGATCGATATCGTCTCGACATGACGCGCATCCTGCTGATCACGGGCGGCACCAGCGAGGGTTCGCTGCACACCGCCGCCCTGCGGACAGCGGTGCGGTTCGCTCCGGCGGACCTCACCGCCACGCTCTACGACGGCCTGCGCGGGCTGCCGGCCTTCGTGCCCGGGGAGCAGCCGGTGCCCGAGGCGGTGGGCCGGCTGCGGGACGAGATCGCCGCCGCCCAGGCCGTGCTGTTCAGCACCCCGGAGTATGCCGGGTCGCTGCCGGGCAGCCTGAAGAACCTGCTCGACTGGCTGGTGGACGGCGGCGACCTCCACGGCAAGCCGGCGGCCTGGCTCTCGGTGGCCGCTCCCGGGGAGGACGAGAGCGCGCTCACCGCGCTGCAGACCGCCCTCAGCTTCGGCAACGCCCGGCTGCTGCGGCCGGCCTGCATCCGGGTGCCGCTCGACCCGGCGGCGGTCGACGGGCAGGGCACCGTCACCGATCCGCAGCTGCACCGGGCACTGGAGGACATCCTGCAGGCCCTGGTGCGGTCGGCGGCCGCTCCCCGGCCACGGTCGCAACCGTCCTGGCAGGCCTACTCCAGCGTCTTCCCGGTGGTCATGCGGCGCGACGCGGCCACGCCGCGCGGCTGGCGCCCGCCGTCGTGATCAGTTATCCCTGATCGCGGACGGCTAGCCGGACCGCGACGGTGACGCCCTCGTCGAGCTGCTCGGCCTTGCGGACGTGGGCCTTCAGCGGCACGACGTAGCGGCCGTCCTTGGGCCAGAGGGAGGTCTCCCACTCGGTCTGGCCGATCCGCGCGACGACCGGGATCATCCCCCAGCCATAGCTCGCATACGACCACGAGCGCAGCGTGACGCATTCCGGCTCCGGCACAGTCACGAAATACCACGGCGCGGGCCCGCGCCAGTGCCAGATGTCTCCGCTGAACTGCAGGTCCATGACAGGCATGATGGCAGAGCGGTACGACAGTGCGAGCGCGGTAGTGTCGGCCGCCGGCATGATGACGCCGGGTTTCGCGCTGAGGAATTCCTGATAGACGGCCGCGTGACCCGGGTCAGCCCAGGCGGGCGTAGACGTCGTCGAGCCGGCCGTGGAGCAGTTCGCTCCTGGCGTTCAGGTTCGGCCCGCCGATCCGCAGTGGCCGGCTGTTCGCGATCGACAGGGTCGCCGGGACGCCGATCCGGCCGCGCTCCCGGCCGTCGACGTACACGGCCAGCACGGGGCCCGAGCGCTGGCACATGATGTCGTGCCACTTGGCGTCGGCGACGCCGACGCTGCTGCGGGCCAGGTAGACCTTGGCGGAGCCCTGGCCGACGACGACGCAGTGTGCCTTGCCCTGCCGCGCGCCGATCTGCATCTTCCACTGGCTGTCGGTGTCCACGGCGCCCTTCTGGACGACGTTGGCGGAGCCGGTCAGCTGGGCCCTGGTGAGGTGGACCGATGCGCCCCAGCGGAACAGCCGAGTGCCGGGGTCCAGGTCAGGGTCGTCGGCGCCTTCGAGCAGGGCGCGGGGGCAGGACGTCGCCTTGGTGGGGCAGGCGGCGGGGAAGGCGGCGTACTTGTCGGCACCGGTGCCGGCGAAGGTCACCCGGCCGCGGTCGGCGGCGCGGACCGTCAGGACGGCACCGCGGCCGGAATTCTCGGCGACCCGGCCGGTGGCGCCGGCGCCACCATCGAACGTGTACCGGGCGACTGTGACCGGCGCGGTTGCTGCGGAAAGCGAAGGAGCGCCGGAAGCGACGGGAGCCACCGCGAGAGCGAGGGCGAGCAAGGCAGGGAAACGCATGGAACAAAAGGTACGGAAAACTTTTTAAACGGCTAAAACCATAGAATGGGCGTTTCGGGTGATCCCTACAACAGGCCGGCCGACTCGGCGATCATGCAGACGGCCACCAGGCGCATCAGGTGCCACTCCGCCGCCAGCCACGCGATCCCGGACACGTACGCGTGACCCGGCTGCGGCACCGGCCGGCCCATCCGGTCGGCGGCCGCGGCGATCGACTTGGCGTAGGCGGCCAGGCCCTCGGCATCGACCGTACGGCCGGCGTCGCGCAGTGCGTCCCGTACGGCGGCGGCGTGCTGATCGACCTGGGCGAGCAGGCCGGCGTCGCCGAGCGCGGCAGCCAGCCCGTCGACGCCCACCCGCGCCATCATCTCGTCCAGCAGTGCGCGGGCCGGGTCGACGACGGCAGCGGTGGAAACCGGGGCGAAGGCCAGGAATTCGTTGGTCATGGCAAGGACGCTAGGGCCTCACGCCACCGGTTGACAGCCGGGTAACCGAACGGCACCCGACCGCTGCCCGCGACGCACCCCGCAGGCGGAGAAACCGCCCCGAAAGGTACAGCAGACCTTATCCGGGCAGCTGATCCATGGCACGGTAGATGCGCTTGTCCGACACCGGATAGGCCGTACCCAGGGCCTGGGCGAAGAAGTTGATCCGCAGCTCCTCGATCATCCAGCGGATCTCCCGCAGCCCCTCGTCGGCCGGGCCGCCCGCGGGCAGTTCGCCGCGCAGCTCGCGGTATTCGCGCTCGATCTCGTGCAGCTGGTTCATGAGCTGCCTGTCCCGGGGCAGGGTGCCGACCAGGCGCTCCAGCCGATGCAGGATGCCGCGCAGATAGCGGGGCAGGTGATGCAGCTGCTTCCAGCCGGTCTCCGTGACGAAGCCGGGATGCACGAGGCCCTTGAGCTGCTGCCGGATGTCGGCCAGCGCCGGGACCAGGGCCGGATCGCGGGTGCCGCCGAGCCGCTGCTCGACCTCGTACGCGGTCGCGAGCACGGCCCGGACGGGGGTCACCACGTTGGCGACCGCGTCCACCAGGTCGGCGCGGACCTCGTCGCGCAGCTTGGCGAAGGAGTCCTTGTCCCAGGCCGGACCGCCGGCGTCGGCGACCAGCTTGTCGATGGCCGCGCCGGCGCAGTCGTCGAGCAGGTCGGCGATCGAGCGGTACGGGTTGCCCCGGGACAGCTCCAGCTTGGCCCGGTTGTCCAGCCGCCCCTGCAGGAAGCGGGCGGCCGGCGGCAGGGTGAGCAGCAGCAGCCGGCGGGTGCCCGCCCGCATCGACTCCCGCTGCTCGGCCTCGGTCTCGAAGACCCGCACCGCCACGCTGGCACCCTCGTCGGCCAGCGCCGGATAGACGGTGACCTCGTAGCCGCCGCGGACCTGGGCGATCGAGCGGGGCAGCTTGCCGAAGTCGTTGGTGGTGATGCCGCGGCGCTCGATGTCGCCGGCCGCCGCCGAGATGGTGGCCTGCACCTTGGGCGCCAGGCCGGCGCGCAGCACGTCGAGGTCGCGGCCCTGGCCCAGGACGGCACCGTCCTCGTTGACCACCCGGAAGTTAATCTTGAGGTGGTCGGGGACCTGGTCGGGCCGCCAGGCGTCGCGCGGCACGACGGTGCCGGTCAGCCGGCGCAGCTCGTCGCCGACCGCGTCGGGCAGCGCGCCCCGGCGGGCCGGGATGCGGCTGAGCACGGCGTCGGCCCAGTCGGGCACCGGCACGAAGCTGGTGCGCAGCTGCTTGGGCAGGGCCCGGATCAGCGCGATCACGACCTCCCGGCGCAGGCCCGGCACCGACCAGCCGAAGTCGCCCGCGTCGAGCTTGTTGAGCAGCGGCAGCGGCACCCGCACGGTCACCCCGTCGGCGGCCGCGCCGGGCTCGAACTGGTAGGTCAGCGGCAGCCGGACGTCGCCGACCAGCCAGGCGTCCGGATACGCGCCCGGGTCGACGCCGTCGCGGCCCGCGTTGACCAGCAGCTCGCGGGTGAAGGTCAGCAGGTTCGGGTCGTCATGCCGGGCTTTCTTCCACCATGCGTCGAAGTGCCGGGCGGAGACCACGTCGGCGGGGATGCGGGCGTCGTAGAGGGCGTACACGGTCTCGTCGTCGACCGCGATGTCCCGGCGGCGGGCCCTGTTCTCGATCTCCGCGATCCGCGAGAGCAGCAGGTTGTTCTCGGCGTAGAACTTGTGGTGGGTCTCCCAGTCGCCCTCGACCAGCGCGTGCCGGATGAACAGCTCGCGGCACATCGCCGGGTCGACCTTCGCGTAGCCGACCTTGCGGCGCGGCACGATCGGCAGCCCGTACAGGGTCACCTTCTCGTAGGCCATCACCGCGCCCAGCTTCTTTTCCCAGTGCGGCTCGCTGTAGCTGCGCTTGACCAGGTGCGGCGCGAGCTTCTCGGCCCACTCCGGCTCGATCCGCGCGTTCACCCGGCCCCACAGCCGCGACGTCTCGACCAGCTCGGCCGACATCACCCAGCGGGGCTGCTTCTTGAACAGCGCCGATCCCGGGAAGATCGCGAACTTGGCGCCGCGGGCGCCGAGATATTCGCGCTTGTCGGTGTCCTTGAGGCCGATGTGGGAGAGCAGTCCGGCGAGCATCGCCGTGTGCACGGCCTCGGCGGCGGCGAGCTCGTCCCGCTCGGTGAGAGTGAGCCCGAGGGTGCGGGTGACCTGGCGCAGCTGCGAGTAGATGTCCTGCCACTCGCGGACCCGCAGGTAGTTGAGGAACTCGCTGCGGCACAGCCGGCGGAACTGGTTGCCGGACAGCTCGCGCTGCTGCTCCCGCAGGTATCGCCAGAGGTTGAGGTAGCTGAAGAAGTCGGAATCCTTGTCGGCGAATCGGGCGTGTTTCTCGTCCGCCTGCTGCTGCTTGTCGGCCGGGCGCTCGCGCGGGTCCTGGATGGACAGCGCCGCGGTGATGACCATGACCTCGGCCAGGCAGTCCTGCTTGTCCGCCTCGATGACCATGCGGGCCAGCCGCGGGTCGACCGGCAGCTGGGCGAGCTGGCGGCCCATCGCGGTGAGCTTGCGCTGCTCCAGGGCGCCGAGCTCCTCCAGCAGCTTGACGCCGTCGGTGACGTTGCGCTTGTCCGGCGGGTCGATGAACGGGAACGCGGAAAGGTCACCGAGCCCCAGCGCGGTCATCTGCAGGATGACCGAGGCGAGATTGGTACGCAGGATCTCCGGCTCGGTGAACGCGGGCCGGGTCTCGAAGTCCTCTTCGGCGTACAGCCGGATGCAGATGCCGTCCGAGGTGCGCCCGCAGCGGCCCTTGCGCTGGTTGGCGCTGGCCTGCGAGACGGCCTCGATGGGCAGCCGCTGCACCTTGAGCCGGCTGCTGTAGCGGGAGATGCGCGCCGTGCCGGGGTCGACGACGTAGCGGATGCCGGGCACGGTCAGCGAGGTCTCGGCGACGTTGGTGGCCAGCACGACCCGGCGGCCGGTGTGCCGCTGGAAGACCTTGTGCTGCTCGGCGGCGGACAGCCGGCCGTACAGCGGGACGATCTCGGTGTTCCGAAGGTCGCGTTTGGTGAGCGCGTCGGCGGTGTCGCGGATCTCGCGCTCGCCGCTGAGGAAGACCAGGATGTCGCCGCTGCTCTCCCGGCCCAGCTCGTCGACGGCGGCGGCGATGCCGTCCACCTGATCGATCGGCTCCTCGCGGCGCTCCCCCTCGTCCTCGTCGGCGGCCGGCTCGACCAGCGGGCGGTAGCGGACCTCGACCGGATAGGTGCGGCCGGAGACCTCGATGACCGGCGCGGGGCCGGCCGGGCCGGCGAAGTGCTCGGCGAAGCGCGCCGTCTCGATGGTCGCGGACGTGATGATCAGCTTGAGGTCGGGGCGCTTGGGCAGCAGCTGGGCCAGGTAGCCGAGGATGAAGTCGATGTTGAGGCTGCGCTCGTGCGCCTCGTCGATGATCAGCGTGTCGTAGCGGCGCAGCAGCCGGTCGTTCTGGATCTCGGCGAGCAGGATGCCGTCGGTCATGACCTTGACCATGGTCTCGTCGGTGACCTGGTCGGTGAAGCGGACCTTGTAACCGACCGTCGAGCCCAGCGGGGTGCCCAGCTCCTCGGCGATCCGCTCGGCCACCGTGCGCGCGGCGATCCGGCGCGGCTGGGTGTGCCCGATCTGGCCGCGGACCCCCCGGCCCAGCTCCAGGCAGATCTTCGGCAGCTGGGTGGTCTTGCCCGAGCCGGTCTCGCCGGCGATCACCACGACCTGGTGGTCGCGGATCGCGGCCGCGATGTCCTCGCGGCGCTGACTGACCGGCAGCTCGTCCGGATAGGTGATGGGCGGGACCGCGGCCAGGCGCGCGGCACGCCGCTGCTCGGCCTCGGTCACCTCGGCGGCGATCTCGGTGAGCACGGCGGAGCGGGCGACCTCGTCGCGGATCCGGCGGGTGCCCTCGATGCGGCGCTGGAGCCGGCGCTCGTCGCGCGGCAACAGCTCGGACAGGCGGCGGCGGAGCTCGGCGAGGTCCGGGCTGACGGGTGTGACAGACATGGCGGCTCAACAATAGGCAGATGCGGCCCGGAACGCTCGGTGATTATCGCCGCGTTCCGGTCACACCCGCGACAGGCCGTCGATCCGCGCCATCTCCTCCTCGGTCAGCACGAAGCCGTCGAGCTGGGCGTTGCCGACGATCCGCTCGGGCGTGACGCTCTTCGGGATCACCACGATCCCGTGCTGCAGGTGCCAGCGCAGCACCACCCGGGCCGGCTCGACGCCGTGCGCCGCGGCGATCCTGGCCAGCACCGGATCGCGCAGGTCGGTGGTCTTGAACGGCGAGTAGCCCTCGACCACGACGCCGCGCTCGCGGTGCCCGGCGACCAGCTTGGCGTCGTACAGCTTCGGGCCCCAGCGGATCTGGTTGACCGCCGGCCGCTGCCCGGTCGCGGCGATCAGCTCGTCGATCTCCTCGGTGCCGTAGTTGCTGACCCCGACGGCCCGGGCCCGGCCCTCGTCGCGGGCGGCCAGGAACTCGCGCCAGACCGGCACCGACTTGCCGCGCCGCGGCGGCCAGTGGATCAGCCACAGGTCGACGGCGTCGACGCCCAGCGCCGCGAGGCTGGCCTCCAGCGTGGCCCGTTCCCCGCCGGCCCGGTCGGGCGGCAGCTTGGTGGTGAGGAAGACGTCGTCGCGGGGCACGCCGCTGTCGCGCAGGGCCCGGCCGACCTCGGCCTCGTTGCCGTACATGGTGGCGGTGTCGAGGTGGCGGTAGCCCGCCGCCAGCGCCCGGCGCACGGCGTCGTACGCGGCGTCGCCGCGGATCTGCCAGGTCCCGAAGCCGAGCAGCGGCATGTCGACCGGGCCGCCCAGCGGTACCGAGGGAATCGTCATGTCCTCCATCTTGCCCACCCGGCGCGGGAGCCGGCCACGATGTTTGCCGTACGGCAACAGGGCCGGGCCAGCCCGTTTCCCCCCGGGCGTCTCGTTCGGTATCTCTCCGACAGCTTCCGGCCGGATCACCGGCATGTAGAGACCCGAGGTGCCATGATCGTCGTCGCTGAGGACCACGAGGACATCCGGTTCGTGCTCCAGCGTGCCCTCGAGCGCGCCGGGCACGAGGTGATCGTCGCGAACGACGGCGCCTCGGCGCTGGAGGTGATCCGCAAGCATCGCCCCGACATCGTGGTGACCGACGTGGACATGCCCCGGATGACCGGGCTCGACCTGTGCCGGGCGATCCGCGCCGACGCCGGGCTCAAGCACATCCCGGTGGTGCTGGCGAGCGGTTCCATGCTGCCGGGCGACGAGCGGGCCGCCGAGGTCGGCGCGAACGCGACGCTGCTCAAGCCGTTCCTGCCCGCTCAGCTCCTGGCCTGCGTGGCGGAGCTGCTGCCGCCCGATCCGAGCTGACTCTGCCCCTTCCGGGTCAGCTCAGCGGGTGTCGATCTCTCGACCGCCGCGCGGGCGACGAGGGCCCGGTCGAGGGCGGTGCGGTCGGTCCCGGCCCGTTCCCCGGTGGCGGCGAGCGGCAGGGTGAAGTGGAAGCGCGTACCCCCGCCGGGGTTGTCGGCGACGCCGATCGTGCCGCCGTGGCGCTCCACGATCCGGCGGCAGATGGCCAGCCCGAGCCCGGTGCCGGCGTAGCCGGCGGCGGTCGGGGCCCGGTGGAACGACTCGAAGATGTTCGGCTTGTCCTCGTCGGGGATGCCGATGCCGCGGTCGGCGATCTCGATCCGCGTCCAGCCGGGCGCCGCGGCCTCGGCGGTGACGTCGATCCGGGCGTGCCGGCCCGCCGGCACGTACTTGAGGGCGTTGCCGATCAGGTTGTCCAGCACGTGCCGCAGCATCGCCGGGTCGGCCCGCACGTCGGGCAGCGGCCCGAGGTAGCAGTCGGGTGCCGGCGCGCCGGCGGGCCGCAGCCACTCGACGAGGTGCTCGATCACGTCCGCGGCCAGCGGACCGAGCGGCACGGTGCCGAGCTTGAGCGGCGCGTCCCGCGAGGTCGTGTACGCGAGCAGGGTGTCGATCAGCGCGGCCATCCGGTCGGCGTTGCCGGCGATCCGGTCCAGGGCGGCGCGGGCCTGGCTCACCTCCGGGCCGGCGGGCGCGGCGGCCAGTTCGTCCGCCGCGATCTCGCAACGCCCGCGGATGACGGCGAGCGGCGCCTTCAGGTCGTGGGCGACGACCCCGGCGAAGACCGCCAGGTCGGTCTCGTACCGGCGCAGCTCGGTGATGTCGCGGAAGACGGCGACGGCGCCGTGCTGCCCGGCGGCGCCGGCGTCCAGCGGCCGGCCGTCCACGCTGACCAGGATGCCGTCGGGCCGGTGCGCGTTGCGGATGACCACCTCGACGCCGTCGGACGCCTCCCCGCGCAGGGCCCGGACCAGGGGCATCTCCTCGACCGGGAACGGGGTGTGCCCGTCGGCCCGGAACAGCCCGTAGTGCTGTTGCCAGGCCTCCGGACCGGCCACGTCGTCGCCGACGCCGAGCAGTGCCCTGGCCGCCGGGTTGAGCAGCAGGAAGGCGCCGGACTCGTCGACCACGGCGACCCCGTCGCCGAGGCTGGCCATGATCGCGCCGAGCAGCCCGGCCTGGCGGCGGCTCTCGGCCTCGGCGATCCGCAGCTCGGCCGTGGCGACCAGCACCTGGTCGCGCGCGCGGGACCGGCCGGTGGCCAGGATCCAGACCAGCCAGGCCAGCATGACGGTCATCGACAGGCCACCGGCCAGCATCATCGCGGGCAGGCCGCGGTGCGCGCCGGGCAGGTTCGCCGAGTCGGCGGCGGTCACCAGCGTCCACTGCCGGTCGGCCACCGGGAAGGTCGCCTGCCGGGTCAGGTTCCGGCCGCCCGGGGCGTCGAACGCGGCCACCCGCACCCGGCGCCGGTCGCCGTTGGTGGCGTACAACTCGCCGTCCAGCAGGCCCTGGCTGGCGGCGCCCAGTACACCGCCGAGAAAGTCCTGGCCGCGCAGGCCCATCGCGACCCAGCCCTGAAACCGGGGAGGCCGGCCGGGCGCCGCGGCGGGGGCGTAGACGGGGGCGGCGAACAGGAACGACAACTGCTGGCGGTCGGTCGGGATGCCGCGGTCGCGCAGCAGCACGTACGTGTCGGACACGGCCGGCCGGCCGGTGCGGCGGGACTCGGCGAGCGCGGCGGACCCCTCCGCGGACGGCGCGACGTCGACCCCGGTCCGGGCCGGGCCGCGGTCGGTCAGGCCGTGCCGGAAGATCGAGAAGTAGTGCTCCGAGTGGCTGTCGCTGGGGGCGAGGTGGAGCCCGGTGGCACCCCGCTGCCGCCAGAACGCCTGCGTCTCGGCGACGGCCTCGGTGCGGGCCGGCACCACGTACGCGACCGAGGTGGCCCCGAGCAGGCCGGCGTCGTCGAGCGGGACCGTCGCGGCGGCGAAGTCGGCGGCGGTGAGCCGGGCGTCGGTGCCCAGCCCGGCCGCGACCGCCTGCAGCAGGTTGCGGTAGCGGCCGGCCTCGTCGGCGACCGCGGCCCGGGCGACCGCGGTGCGCTGGTCCATCACCCGGTCCGCGCTCTCGCGCTGGCCGGCACGCACGGCGCCCACGGTGACCAGGGTGGCGGCGAGCCCGGCGGCGAGGACGGTGGCGGCGAGCATCGGGCCGACGAAGCGCCTCGGCCACGCTCTCGTCGCGCCGTCCCGCATCCCGGCACCGCGACCTCTCACCGCAGGGAGCATAAGGCGCGAAACACCCCCGCCGGCGAGGTTCCGCCGACGGGGGTGAGGCCAGTTCACTTCCAGGTGTCGTACTGGTACAGATCGTAGGAAGCCATGATCCCGGTGACCTTGGTGTAGTAGTTCGGGTCCGTGGCGTAACCGGCCTTCCACACCGCCCAGATGAACTTGTTGGCGTCCTTGCTGTGGGCGAAGGCACCCTCGTAGCGGCTGTTGACCCGCAGGAAGCTGCCGTGGTCGCGGAACGAGTGCGACTGGCTCGGGTAGGTCCGGAAGGTCGCCGAGGTGACGAAGCACTTGCCGGCCTTGGTGCACTCGTTGGTCCGGTAGACGTGGCAACCGTCGGCGAGCGTGCCGTAGCGGCCGTTCTGGCACTTGATGCCGAAGTAGTTGCGGTCCACCGACGCCAGGCTGCTGCGGCCCCAGCCGGACTCGAGGATGGCCTGGGCGATGGTGACCGACGGCGGGACGCCGTACTCGCGCCAGCCGCGCTGCGCGCCGGGCACCGAGGCCGCGATGAACTCGGCCGGGGTCAGGGTCACCGACGGCGGCGGGGTGGTCGCGCCCGCGCACAACGGCAGCGTCCCGGAGTAGATGTACGCGTGCGAGATGAAGGAGCCGGTCGGCGTGCGGTCCCACTGGGTCGTGGAGCGGACCGTGCCGCTCACGAGCTGACCGGTGACCGCGCAGGTCAGGTCGATCTTCGCGCCGGTGGCGACCGTACCGGTCACCGACTCGGTGGTCGCGGCGCCGGAGCGCAGGTTCACGTTGCCCTCGGCGCTCTTGACCGTGCCGATGACGTACCGGGCGGTGCTCGAGGTCTTGGTCTTGGTGGGCACGGCGGTCGGCGAGCTCACGGCGCAGCGCGACAGCGCGCGCGCCGTCTTCACATAGCCGTGCGAGACGTAGCGGCCCGTGCTCAGCCGGTCCCAGGCGGTGCTGGTGCGCAGCGAGCCCTTGACCTTCTGGCCGGGCACGTAGCAGGCCACGGTGACCTTCTGCTTGTTGCGAACCGTGCCGACCACCTTGGTGTTCAGCGCCGGCCCGGAGCGGACCTTGAGCGTGCCGCCGACATGGATCGTGGCGGACACCCCCGCCGCGTCGGCGGCTGCGGGCGCCACGAGCAGCCCGGCACCGAGCGCGGCGAGCAACAGCGGCGCGGTGAGCAGTCGGCGAGCGGTGTGCAGCATTTAGTCCCCTTCATCGCGGCCGGCGGCATTTCTCGGCGTCTGTTAGAAGATCGGGGGACGGCGTTGCGGGCCCGGGCTGCGCGCGGGTGCATCCGCGTTGCCGAGGGCAGGCGCGTGAGCCGTGGGGCGGGCGACACGGAAGAGGACTATGATCCGCGCGCTTCCTTCGCCGGGACGCGCTTGAGATGGCGCCCGGCTGGGCAATGCGGAACCGCCCACTCGTTGACACACAGGAGGACACCGCCGATGACGGCCCTGGCATCCCGCCCCGCGGAAAGCGCGGACCCCGACCCGGGCGACCGGGCGGGCCGCGGCTTCTGGCACGTGGTCGCGCACGCGTTCATCGCGCTGCTCGCCGCCGCCGGCGTGGCCGGGGTCTACCTCGCCTGCGTGCGCACCTCGCTCGGGCAGAGCGTGGACACCCTGATGATGCAGGGCGCCGACGTGGAGCACGAGCGCGTGGTGCAGGTGCTGGACCGCGCGCTCAACGGCACGACGCTGGCCAGCCTGGTGCTGGTCTGCGTGAGCGCCGCGGCGATCGGCTTCATCCGCCGCCGGGCCGACCTGGCGCTGGCCGCCGGCCTGCTGGTGATCGGCGCCAACCTGAGCACCCGGCTGTTCAAGAACCGGCTGCCCCGGCCCGACCTGGACGGCTTCCCCGCCCCGAACTCGTTCCCGAGCGGCCACACGACCGCCGCCGCCTCGGTGGCGTTCGCGCTGATCCTGGTCCTGCCGTTCGCGATCCGCGGCACGGTCGCCCTGATCGGCGCCGCGTACGTGACAATCATCGCGATCGCCACCGTCTGGGCCGAATGGCACCGCCCGAGCGACACCATCGCGGGCCTGCTGGTCGTGCTGGCCTGGGGCGCGGGCGCGTCCGCCCTGGTCCGGGCCCGGCGCGCGCGGATCACCGGCGTCACGGCCCGGCCGAACCGGCTGGCCCTGCTGCTGGTCGGCGGGGTGGGCGTGCTCAGCGCGCTGGCCGCCCTGCTCGGCATCGGCGCGGTCGTGCTCTCCGAGCGGATGCTGCCGGACCTGGTCTCCGGCCGGTTCGCGTTCTTCGCCGGCGCCGCGGCCATCACGGCGTCGGTCGCCGGAATCTTTGCGATCTGGGTGCGGCTCGCCGCCGGTGACCGGCCGGTGGGATCCGGATCCACGCTTGCGTCCGCGCAGCCCGCGCCGGCCGCCGACTGAGGAGGAGATCCACCATGACCACTCCTACCGAGAACCCGCCGCCTGCCGTCCCGGCCGCCACCACGCCCGGCCCGGACGGCACCGTCCCACCGGGTCCCGCCGGCGTGCCGGCCATGCCCGCCACGGACCCCACCGCCGGCGCCCCGGCCACGCCGACCGTGTCGGTGGCGACCTACCCGGACTACGCGCTGGCCCAGCAGGCCGTCGACTATCTGTCCGACAACCGCTTCCCGGTCGAGAAGACCAGCATCGTCGGCACCGACCTGCGCCTGGTCGAGAACGTGCTGGGCCGGATGACCACCGCGCGGGCCGCCCTCGCGGGCACCGCCAGCGGCGCCTGGTTCGGCCTGTTCATCGGCCTGTTCCTCGGCATCTTCAGCGACGCGAACTGGTTCGGCCTGATCTTCGCGGGCCTCCTCATCGGCGCGGCCTGGGGCGCGATCTTCGGCGCCATCGCCCAGGCGATGACCGGCGGCCGCCGCGACTTCACCTCACGCAGCTCGCTGCGAGCGAGCCAGTATGCGGTAATCGTGGAGGCCGACGTCGCCGACGACGCGCGTCAACTGCTCACCCGGCTCAACTGGCAGAACAGCGGTGCGAGCTAAACCCTTTTTACCGGTACGCGCAGTGTTGGGTCCCGTGGCACACCAGCCCTGGCGGTGCCGTCCCGGCCTGGTCACGCCACCATCCGGGCTGGGTGGCTCCCCCTGGTGTGGTTGCGGTTGGTGGGTTGGACTTTCTTACGGTGGACGGCCGGGGCCGGGGGTGACCACGCACTGCTGATGGAGCGCATGCAGTGCGTGGTCACCCCCGGCCCCGTCCTTGCCTGGGAGCCTCTTACGGCTTTACTGATGGGTCCCGCGCGCCCTGGCTGCCAGCGCGGGCAGGGTGGTCACCTTGCGGATCTGGTCTGGCTGCCGCGCTGTTGTGGCGCCAGGGGATGGTGTCGGGCAGGCCTGGCTGGGTAGTGGGTCGTGCGACGCACCTCGCCGGTCACGGTGGCGGTCGGTTGCGGACGGCACCCGGGCGGGGCGATTGCCGCTGCCTATTAATTCGTTCTCGCATTCGGGCGGGAATCGAAGTGACCCCGCCAGAATCAACCGCGTCGAGAGCGACGACGTCTCGATCTCTCCGAACGATCTGCGGCCGTTGCTGGGCTGTCTGGGCATCAAGGACCGGCCCGCGCCCGTCGGGCCCTCCGGTGCCTGGAGGACCGGCGTGACCTGCTAATACGCCGCCGGAACCAGGTTTCTGACACTCGGTCGCCGGTTCCGGGGATCCCTCGATGGGTGCCATGGTGCGAAGAAAGTCGGGAGACTTTTCGTCAATCACGTCGCGTGGCCGGCGACCACGCGTTTAGGTGTTGTCGGCAACGCGGGAAAGCTCGGTCCGTGTGCGACAAGTCGCTATCGTGCCGGCCTTTCTCGACCTTCGTATCAGCATCAGGGGGAGATCGACCCATGACACCAGCCACTGGGCCCGCCCACCACCAATCCGACCACAATTCGGGTGTGGCAAAAGCCGTTCTCTATGCGGGAGGGGGCTTTCTCAGCACTATCGCCACGATCCTGGTTGTGGCCGGCTCCTGGGAGATCGACAACGACATCACTCGCTTCGCCCTCGTGGTGGCGTGCATCGTCGCGGCCACCACCTTGTTCGTCTGCGCCTTCATCTCACGTATCCCCAGCCGGTAGGCGGCCGGTGCCGATCGGCGCCGCCCCGCCGATCCGCCCCTCGGCCGCGGTGGCAACTGCGCGATACAGCGCTGGAGGGCCGAGGAGGTCAGCAACCAGTCGACCGGATACTGCCCTCTGCCCGAGGTGTGGAACGTAGACCTCGCCGTTCAGGGGCTGAGCCATGATCATCCACGTCCGGACGGTCATCTTGGTTCGGGGACCATCGCCGTCTGATCCGGTCGCCCGGGATCGACGGGCGGTTGGCCGGTGGGTGACCGGTGGCCTCCGTAGGAGGCGACCAGGGCGTCTGCCACGATCGCCGCGTCCACTTCGGCTACGTCCGCGGGGTATTCCGGCAGGAGGTCGTCCCAGATCACCAGCCACGACCCGTACAGCTGGGCCTGCCCTTCGGGCCGGGCGAAGAACCAGACATGCAGGTGTGCGCCACCATCGCCGATGCGGTAGACGTGGGCCCGCGAGATGTGCGGCAGTGCCTGCATGTGGCGAGCGAGGTGTGCGGTCAGCACCCCCAACTCGGCGGCCAGGTCATCGGGCAGGTCCGGCAGGTCGTAGTGATCGAGCGGGTGCAGCATCAGCACCAACGGCACGCCGACTCCGCCGATCTGGGTGAGCCGCCAGCGTTCGTTGAACCAGATCCCATGGTCCCGGCGACGGCACGAGTTGCAGTCTTCGGGATGCTCGCCATGCCGCGGCGGCTCGGGCAGAACCGGCGGGCGCAGCGGCGTGACGCGCAGTCCGTCCGGCTCGAACGGGCTGATCTCCCACCCTGTCATCCGTGCCAACGGAAGCCGGCGCGCGCTGTCCGCAGCGGTGATCGCATGGTCATAGAACTCATCGGGTGGCAGGGCCATGGCTCGAAGAGTAGTGCGACAGGGACTCTTCATGATCGATGGGTCAAGCGGTCGCCAGGCGCTGGCGGCAGCCGGCCGATGCCCCGGAGCCGGTGGCCGCCATCCCCAGCAGTTCAGCTATTCGCGGCCGACCCAGGTGGCGACGCACGCCTCGTTGCCCTCGGCGTCGGCCAGGACCCACCACTTCGGCGCGTGCGCGTCGGAGACCAGGTGGCCGCCCGCGGCCAGGGCGGCGGCCACGCGGGCCTCGGCTTGATCGTGCGGGACGGCGACATCGAGGTGCAGGCGGTTGCGGTGCGGGCGCGCGGCGTTCAGCTGCTGCGACCCGAAGCCGGGGCCGCGGCGCGCCGGATCGGCCAGGTAGTCGTCGCCGATCTGGCGGTAGCCGAGCAGCACCCGCCAGAACGGCAGCACGTCCGCGCCGGCGAGTGCGTCGAGGGTGACGTTGACGAGCTGCGGAGCGGTCGGGTCGGCGGGGATGTCCAGTGCCCTGGCGGCGGCCGAGATCCGCCGGGCCAGCGCGACGTCGCGCCGACTCAGGTTCACTGTGACGCCGGCGGGGCGCAGGTCGAGGTTGAGATAATCCTGCTCGGCCTCGCCCGCGAGCCGGCCGATCTCGTCGACGAGCGCGATGCCCCCGGTCAGCGAGCCGGTCCGGAAATGGGCCGAGACCAGGTGGTAGAGGCAGCGCCAGTCCTCAACCCCGTCGGCCGCGTGGAACTGCCCGGCCGTGATCTGCACAGTCATGCCGGAGAACCTATCTGCGCGCCACGCCCCGCGCGGGCGGCAACAGCGATCAGGACGGGCCACCTTCTGGGGGCAGCGGCCGCCTCCTCACAAGAGCCGGACAGCCACCACCGCGGGCATCCATACCGAGACGGGGTCGCCCTCCCGCATCAAGGTCGCGACCATCGGCGGCGATACACGTGAGCTGTGAGGTTCGGGCCCAAGGTGCGGGACCGGGGCCACGCCTCCGGTCTCCAAGATCTGACCAACTGCCCACCCCCAGCCAGCACCCGGCAGGCTGTGAGGTTCGGGCCGCAACCGACCGCCACCGTGACCGGCGAGGTGCGTCGCACGACCCACCACCCAGCCAGGCCTGCCCGACACCATCCCCTGGCGCCACAACAGCGCGGCAGCCAGACCAGATCCGCAAAGGTGACCACCCAGCCCGCGCTGGCAACCAGGGCGCGCGGGACCCAGCACTCAGCCGTAAGAGGCTCCCAGGCAAGGACGGGGCCGGGGGTGACCACGCACTGCATGCGCTCCATCAGCAGTGCGTGGTCATCCCCGGCCCCGGCCGTCCACCGTAAGAAAGTCCAACCCACCAACCGCAACTCACCCGAAAGCCCGAAAGCCCGGATAGCGGCGACGACCAGGCCGGGACGGCACCGCCGGGCTGGTGTGCCACGGGACCCAACGCTGCGCGTACCGGGAAAAAGCGCTAAAGCGTAGCCGCGAGCGAACCGCGCAGCTTGGTCAGCGCCCGGGTCAGGAGGCGGCTGACGTGCATCTGGGAGATGCCGACCTGGTCGGCGATCTGCGACTGGGTGAGGTTGCCGTAGAAGCGCAGGGTGAGGATCTTCTGCTCGCGGTCGCTGAGCATGGCCAGGGCGGGGCCGAGGGCGACGCGGGTCTCGGCGAGTTCGAATTCGTGGTCTTCGGCGCCGAGGGTGTCGCCGAGCTCGGTGGTGCCGTCGGCGCTGATCGGGGTGCTCAGGCTGGTGGCGTTGTAGGCGCGGGCGCCTTCGAGGCCTTCGAGGACTTCTTCCTCGGTGACGCCGAGGTGCACGGAGATGTCGGCGACCGTCGGGCTGCGGCCGAGGGTGTGGGTCAGGGTGCTGTTGGCCTCGGTGATGGCCAGGCGGAGCTCTTGCAGGCGGCGGGGCACGCGGACGGACCAGGTGCGGTCGCGGAAGTGGCGTTTGATCTCGCCGATGATGGTGGGGATGGCGTAGCCGGCGAAGTCGACGCCGCGTTCGGGGTCGAACTTGTCGATGGCTTTGATCAGGCCGACGTTGGCGGTCTGGATGAGGTCGTCGGTGGGTTCGCCGCGGCCGGAGTAGCGGTGGGCGAGGTGGCGGGCCAGCGGCAGCCAGGCCTCGATCGCCCGGTCCCGCAGCGATCCGCGGGAGGGGTGGCCGACGGGCATGGCAGCCATCGCGTTCAGGAGATCGGCGGCGCTGTCGGCCGGCGCCTCGCTGATCGTCGACTTCGTCTCCGAAGCCTTAACCGTCTGAGTGGCAGTCATCTCGTGGTCCTTCCTAGCACCTGTCCGGAGAGCCGGCCCGGTTTGCATCGGGCCCGGCCGGGCAAGGTATCGCTATCCGCTCCACGGTCGACGGCGATCAATGCGATCACCGCCGCCCGCACGTGCTTGGCCGTTCGGTTATGACGACCCTAGCCGAGAGGACCATGGATGACTAGCCGAAAGTATGAGTCACTTTATGTAGCTGAACAGTCACAGTAGACGGTTGGGTTACTCGTCGTCGTTCCGCTTCTTCTCCTTCTCCTCTTCTTCCTTCTTCTCCTCGCGGGTCAGCGCCAGGTCCAGGGCCAGCACGCTTGCGATGATCAGCAGGGCGTCCTCACCCGCTTCGACCTGCACGGCGTACGTGTCGCGGATGGTCAGCCAGCGCTTCGACACCGCGGCCACGTCCCGGCCGTCACGCTCGATGACGTACTCGTGATCGAGCAGATCGCCCTTCATCGTCAGGTCCCCCGGGCCCGGCACGTCGATCGTGAACTTGTCCCGGAACGGCGTGAAGAGCTTCTTGCGGACCTCGGCGGCCTTCTCGCCGCCGATCCGGATCTCGTACGTCGGGCGCAGCGCCACCAGGTGCCGGTGCACGCTGGCCACCTCGGCGCCGGACATGTCCTCGATGACCACCTTGTCGCGGACGCTGAGGACCTTGCCGTCGACATGGAACAGTTTGGTGCCGTGCTCGTCGAGCACGTCGAAGTCGTCGCCGACGGAGAAGAACTTCTCTCTGATCACATACATGGATCCGATTCTCCCCCTCGGTCAGTGACCTGGCTCTCGGGGAACGGCGATCGGCGCGCCGCTCGGGCATGCTGGTTGTTCGGTCGCATCGAGAACCCTCGTGGCCAAAAGGTGATTTGACAGTCTTTAGGGCAGACGCGAAGGCTGTCCAGGGCATCCTGTTCTGCCGTGGAGGTCCCTTGTTCGAGCTGTCCCGTCGCCAGCTTCTCGCGCTGGCCGGCATCGGTGGCATCAGCGGTGCCATCGGCCTGCCCGCGGCGGCGTCTGCAGCCGCGCCCGATCCCGTCGCCGACACCTACCGTGAGCTGCTGCATGTGCACACCCGTTGGGTGACGGAGCAGTGGGACGACGAGATCGGTGCATACCGCGCGGCCGACTTCCGGTTCGTCGCGGTGCTGGGCAACGCCGTGCTGCTCGGCCTGGACGACTACGACGCCCGGCTGGCCGAGATCGATGCCGGCACGCTGCGGCTCAAGACGGTCGCCACGATCCAGCGCTTCGCCGCCACCAACCGGTTCGCCGGCGGCACCGAGTGGGGCCGTCAGCTCTTCTGGGACTCCACCTTCGAGCTGTATTTCGTGCTCGCCGCGCGGCTGCTCTGGACGGACCTGGACGCACAGACCCGGCATAACGTGCAGCTGATCGCCGTGGGCCAGGCCTCCTACGCGTACGCCCTGGGCTCCGAGGACGACCCGCTCAGCGGCGACTGGTCACCCAACGGCACCAACGGCGGCTGGCGCGGCGACACCAAGCTCGAGGAGATGGGCGTCTACGCCCAGGCCATCGCGCCCGGTCTCGCCTGGGCCGGAGCCGACGAGGCCACCGAGGGCTGGCGGGAGCGGCTCCTGCTCTGGGCGGCGAACGCGAGCGGCCTGCCCGCCGCCGACCTGGCCAATCCCGCCGTCGTGGACGGCCGGCGGATCGACCAGCTGGCCCGCGCGCACAACCTGCACGACTCCTTCATCGTGGAGAACCACGACGCCGTCAACCCGCACTACCAGGCCGAGCTCTGGCGGACGGCGGGTCGCGCGGCGATCCACTTCATGGTCGCCGGCCGGCCGCTGCCCGAGGTGCTCACCCACCAGCCCAACGGCGAGCAGCTCTGGGCCACGCTGCGCCTGCTGGCCAGCGACGCCGGCGAGCCGGTGATGCCGATGGTGGCCGACCGCTACCACCTGTACGGCCGCGACATCCTTCCGCTGGCGTTCCTCGCCCAGGTCCAGGGCGACCGCGACGCGGCGCGCGCGGAGGCGGACCTGGCGGAACGCCTGATGCCCTACCTGCGGCACGAGCCGGTGTTCCAGCTGACCAAGTTCAGCGGCGAGGACAAGTACGAGCCGGAGGCCCGCGCCGAGCTGGCGATCTCGTACCTCTTCCACCGGCTGCGCGCCCAGCCGGTGCAGCCGGTGAGCAAGGCCGCGTTCTTCCGCCGGGCGAGCGGCACCCGGGACTTCGGCCGGGACGTCGGCCTGACCGCACACCAGTCGGAGCGGGCCTTCGCCGCGGCGGTCACGAAGGCCGGCTTCGTCAACTTCCTCTGGCAGCCGGGTCACGACAACTGGCTGATCGACACCCGCGAGCCGGCCTTCCTGCCCGAGGGCAGCGCCCCGGTGGCCCGCTGGACCAGGGCGTGGAGCAAGGTCCGCGACGGCGTCGACGCGACCGCCACCGTGCTGGCCGTCGAGGGCGGCCGGGCGGGGTTCGCCACCCTGCCGACGGGCACGGTCGTCTACGCGAGCACCGGCCTGCCCGGCGAGGGGCGGCTGACCCTCTTCAATCTCCTGATGCCCGGCATGCCCGGTCTCTTCGGCAGCCGCTTGTTCACCATGCCGACCGGCGCGGCGGTGCTTCGTGAGCGGCCCAGCGGGGACATCACCTTCACCCCGCGCGACGCCCGCTGGGTGCGGATGCTGGGCCGCGAGCCCGGCACCGAGTACGGCTATTCGGTCTGGACCTTCGCCGTGCTCGACGTCAGCGGCGCCGACCTGGCCCAGGGTGCGATGCCGACCGCGTCGTCCGAGGACATCTGGAATCCGGCGCGGAACGTCACCGACGGCAATCCGGACACCCGCTGGGCGGTCGCCCGGGAGGAACGGGGGCGGGCGGACAGCTGGCTCGCCGTCGACCTGGGTTCGGCCGTACAGGTGGCCGGGGCGCGGATCTCCTGGGAGGCCGCGTACGGCAAGAGCTATGTGATCCAGACCTCGGTCGACGGCCTGACCTGGACCGATGCCGCGGCCGTCCCGGAGACCCGGTCGGCCGCGGGCTGGGTCGACATCGATGGCCGGGCGGGCATCGTCACGCCCGGCGCGAAGCGCAAAATCGTGGTGAGTGCGACCGGCGTGACCGCGCCGGCGCCGATCATCGAGGGATACGCGGGCCGCCGAACCGATCTCGCCGCGCTCGCCGCCCGCCGGCTGCCGGCCGGCCGCGGCCTGCTGATCAGTGACGCCGACGGCTATCTCAGCGTCTTCAATCTCACGGCCCGCCCGGTGACAGCCGTCGCCGTCCACATCCCTTCCACCCGCCGGCTCTACCGGGGCGTTCAGGTGGTTCGCCGCAAGGGTCTGGACTGGACGGTCAGCCTGGCGGGCGGCACGGCGGCCGTCGAACCGGCCCGCTTCACCCTCGACGAGGCGGTGCCGGACGGCACCCGGTTCGAGGTGGCCGACTCGCACCACCTGACCGTCACGGCGCCCGCCGGCCGCAAGGTCGTGGTCACGGTCCGGGCCGGATCGTGGTCCTCGAAGCTCTGGGTGCGGGCCGGCCGGTCCCGCGACGTCGTCGTGCCGGGGGCGGGGCCGGTGACCCCGACCGCGGACCTGGCCCTGGGCCGGACCACGTTCCCGACCTCACCGCTGCCGGCCGGCATGACGTCGCCCGCCCAGGCGGTCGACGGCGACCCGCGGACCGCGTGGCGGCCGGGCGAGTCCGGCCGGATGGTCGTTGACCTGGGCGCCGTCGTCGCGGTCTCGGACGTGCGGCTGACCTGGTCGCGGGGCCGCCGACGGCCGGTACGGGTGGAGGCGTCGAGTTACGGCGTCGTTTACACCCCGCTGGGCGATAAGGCCCGCTATGTCGCTGTGGTCGTCGAGGGCTGGCGCCATGGCGATGCCGAGCTGATCCGGCTCGCCATCGTCTGACCAGCTTTCGCGTTTTGCCCCACTTCCTCCGCTCTTGGAGCGATGATTCATCGCGAGCGGAAGGTGGGCGGGGATGCCGAATGCACTGCTGAGCGACGCCGATCAGGTCACGGTGAAGCGCAACCCGATCGCCGGCCTGCTGGCCGACCGGAGCCTCGCGGTGAAGAACGTGGTCGCGGTGGCCGCGATGGCGATCGTCGCCGTGGTGGTCGGCGGGCTCGGCATCTATCGGATCTCGGAGATGAGCAGCGACCTCGCGCGCATGAAGTCCGAGCACGTGGACAGCCTGCAACAGATCACCGAGCTGCGGTCCGGCATCGCGGACGGGCTCCGCGGCACCCTCATCTACCAGAACGGGGCGGACGCCGCCGCCAAGAAGCAGGGCCGGGACGCTGTCACCGCGGCAGACGCCAAGGTCGACGCCGCGCTCATCGCCTACGAATCGATCGCGGCGGAATCGCCGGCCCGGACGAAGAGCCTGGCCGCTTTCACCGAGGCGGTCAATCACTTCCGCGCGCTGCGCGACACCATCCTGTTCCAGGAGCCGTTGGCGGCCGG
>NZ_QHHV01000247.1:0-8874 GCF_003947245.1 Actinoplanes sp. ATCC 53533
ACGTCGATCGTGCCAACGCGGGTGTCCAGGTCACGATGGCGGTAGCCGTTACGGGAGTTGACCCGCTCCGGTGAACTCACGCCGTACTCGGCGCCGCAGACCGCGTCCGCGTCGGCCGACAACAGCGAGTTGATCACCGTGGACAGCAGGTGCCGCATCAGGTCCGGCGACGCGTCGCCGAGAGCTTGGTCCAACAGCCCGGCAGGGTTGATGATGTGAGGTGCGGTCATCGCGATAGAGCCCTTTCGAGAGTGCTGTGAGAGGTTCACTCGAAAGATCACGCGATGACCGCGCTCTTCGTTCAGCCCGCAGACGGGCCGCCCGACGATCACGCCGATCGCGTTACACCACTATCAGGGACGCCACTGAATCTCTCTTAATCCTTCACTCACCTGGTCGGCGGCTCCCGGCCGAGCGTTGAGGGCCGTTGATGTGCCCGTCGCGTGACGACATCCGAGCGCGGCCACTGTCGGGGTTCCCCTGTTGCCACGGCAATCCCAGCACCCTTACCAGCTCGGACACCATCCGGTCGGCGATCTTGTCGATTTGTATGCAACGTGCTGTGAGTGCTGGAACGCTGAGGGTGTTCGTGGGCCCGCTTGGCGTGCGAGCTTCAGGAGACAGGATGGTCGGGATGCTCGATACCTTGCGGAGAATCCGGATCAGCACTCGCATGGCCGCAGCGATGACGGTGCTGCTGGCCCTGCTAGGCGGAATCGTCTTTATCGGCCTGTCTGCGATCTCTGATCAGCGGACGGCCACGCAGGTGGTCAGCGACTACCAGCGGACGACGCGCCTGGCGATGCAGGTCAAGTTCCGGTCCGCGGACTTCAACGGCTGGCAGACCGCCTACGCCTTCGACGTCGCCCGCGGAATTCCCGACGCGGCCACCGACGCCAGCGCGAGCCGGGCCAGCTTCCTTGCCTCCGCCCAGGCCTTCCGGGCCGAGACGGCCGCGCTGGGCCGCGGCCGGCTCACCGATGCGCAGCAGCTGAAGCTCAAGGACGCGACGACTCAGTTCGACCGATTCATGACGCTCGACCAGCAGATCGCCGATGACTACCGCCGCAGAGAGCCGGCAAGGATCACCGCGGCGCACGAAATCGTCGCCGGTGAGGAGATCGCGATCTTCAACCAGATCGCCGCGGGCATCGACGAAATCGTGACGTCCGTCGACGCCTCTGCCGTCGACGCTGTGGCGCAGGCGTCGGAGGGATCCCGCCACTCAACCATCGTGATCATCTCCGCCGGGGTTGCCGCCGTCCTGCTGGGCGCCCTTCTCGCCCTGCTCCTGATCCAATCGATCATCCGGCCGCTGTTCGCCCTCAACCAGCGGCTTGCTGAAATCGCCGACGGCGACGGCGATCTGACCCAGCGGATCACCGACCACGGCCGCGACGAGGTGGCGACGGCGTGCTCGGGCTTCAATCGCTTCGCCGATCGGATGCAGAAGCTGGTCGCCGACGTCGGTGCCAGCGCCCGTCAAGTCGCCAGCGGGGCCGACCAGCTCACGACGGTCAGCACCCAGCTCGCCACGGGTGCCGAGGAGACCAGCACGCAGGCAGGCGTGGTCAGCGCCAGCGCCGAGGAAGTCTCCGCCATCGTCGCGACGATGGCGGCCTCGGCCGAAGAGATGAGCGCATCCATCTCCGAGATCGCCCGCAGCACAAGCCAGGCGACCCACATCGCCGAGCGAGGTGTCCACGCCTCCGAGGAGGCGAACGCGACGATCTCCCGGCTAGGCTCGTCCTCCGACGAGGTCCAGTCCGTCGTCAAGCTCATCAATGCGATCGCCCAGCAGACCAACCTGCTGGCCCTCAACGCGACGATCGAGGCAGCGCGTGCCGGCGACGCGGGAAAGGGCTTCGCCGTGGTTGCCGGCGAGGTCAAGGACCTGGCTCAACAGACAGCCACCGCGACCGAGTCGATCGCCCAGCAGATTCAGGCGATCCGCGCCAGCAGCGACGAGGCCGCGCAGGCCATCAGCAAGATCGGCACCGTGGTGACGGAGATCAACAATACTCAGCTCGCCATCGCGTCGGCGATCGAGGAGCAGACCGCGACAACCAGCGAGATGAGCCGCAACGTCGGCGAGACCGCGGTCGGAGCCGCCGAGATCGCCTCGAACATCAGCGGTGTGGCACAGACGGCCAACCAGACGAGCGCAGCAGCCAACAGCACCAGCATGACGGCGGCCGACCTCAACCGCGCCTCCAACGACCTTCGGGAACTGGTGGCGTCATTCCGCTATTGAACCGCGCCGGTGATGTTCTTCGGAAAGATTGTCCTGCAGCCTCTCCTCGAGCTGTTCGATCCGTGGGTGTCTTCCGGTGTGGTGTATCCGGTTTCGTTGCGGATCTCAGCGAGGTGGTGCCGTACGACTTCGATGGACAGCGCGCCCCTGAGGGGCACGTACGTCGAGCATTGGGTCGAGCCTGATCGCGGATCTCGCGGGCGACGGCGTCGGCCGGGCTGGCGCCGGACCCGGCCCGGCCCGGCCAGGCCAGGCCAGGCCAGGCCAGGATGGCGACCCGGCCAACGAATCGAAGGTCTGGCATGGCTAGTCCCAGGTGACGGGTAGTTCGTGGACGCCGTAGATACTCATGTCGTTACGGAACCGGATCTGTTCGATCGGCACGGCGAGCCGCAGGTTGGGCAGGCGGCGCAGAAGTGTAGGCAGCGCGATCTCCAGTTCGGCCCGGGCGAGGGTCTGCCCGAGGCACTGGTGGACGCCGTGTCCGAAAGCCACGTGCCCGCGCGGGTTGTGGTCGATGTCAAGGATGTCGGGGTCGGCGAGGAAGGCCGGGTCGCGGTTGGCGGCAGGCAGGTTCATGATCAGCACCTCGCCGGCGTGGACGAGGGTGCCGCCGATCTCGATGTCCTCCTTGGCCACCCGGACGACGAGGCTGTGCACGATGGTCAGGTACCGCAGCAGTTCCTCGACCGCGCCCGAAACCACCTTGGGGTCGTCGGTGTCGCGGACGCGGGCCAGGGTGCCGGGGTTCTCCAGCAGGGCCAGGGTGCCGAGACCGATCATGTTGGCCGTGGTCTCGTGGCCGGCGTTGAGCAGGATGAAGCTGTTCATCGCGATGGTCTCGCGGGTCAGCTCCCCGGTCCGGAGGTGGTCCTGGATGAGGCGGCTGATCAGGGCGTCGTCCGGCTCGGCTTCCTTACGGGCCACCAGCTGGTACAGATAGCCGAAGATCTTCCCGTTTGCCTCCTGCTTGTCCTGGTCGGTGGCGGTGCGGCTCATCAGGACGCCGGTGATGTCCTGGAAGAACTGGTGGTCGGCGTACGGCACACCGAGCAACAGAGAGATCACCCGGGACGGGACGGGCAGCGCGTAGGCCTGGATCAGGTCCACGGTGCCGCCATCGGCGACCATCCTGTCGATGAACTCGTTCGCCATCTTCTCGATCTCCGGGCGCAGTGCGTTGACCCGCCTGACCGTGAAGTCCTTGGTCAGCATCCGCCGCAATATCGCGTGCTCCGGATCATCCATCCGGGGAAATACCTTGGGCATGGCGCCGCCATGGTGCTCGGCGCTGCCCTGATGTACAGAGACCTCCGCGCTGATCCGCGGGTCGGTCATGGCGAGTTTGACGTCCTCGAAGCGGCTCACGGCCCACACCGTTTCGCCGCTCCAGTTCACTTGGCGCAGGCCGCCTACCTCGCGCCACTGCTCGTACTCGGGCGCCGGATCGAACGGGCGGTATGCGTCACGGTCGCCGGGAAAGATCGGCAGCTCAGCGTCAGGGGTGGCGGTCATCGAAATCCTCCTCCTGGGACGATTCGGCGATGGGCGCGGCAACCCACAAGGCGCCGGTCGCGACAAGTGGGATCTCTAGCACCCGCAGCATCTTGCATTGGACTGCAAAATCACGCTACGGCAGGTTAGCACAACTTGCACCCAACTGCATGTTAATGTCCTGCCCTGATGACTACCGATCCCGAGCGCCGGCTGCGCGCAGACGCGACCCGCAACGCCGAGCGCATCCTGCGCGCCGCACGCGCTGTCTTCGCCGACCTCGGCCCGGATGCTCCGCTCAATGAGATCGCCCGCCGCGCCGACGTGCGCATCAGGACACTTTTCAACCACTTCCCCAGTAAGGCGGACTTGGTCCGGGCCGCGCTCGACCAGAGCATCGCGGAAGACCTCACGCCCGCCGTTGAACGGGCACTTGCTGACAGCGACTCGCTACATGGTCTGGCCTGCCTGATCGAAGCCGCCATGGGCCTGGCGGCACGCGAGCTGAACACGCTGGCCGCCGCACGCGACGCCGGCGCCCTGACCGCAGAGGTCTACGCACCGTTCTACGAATCCCTGACCACACTCGCCCAACGGGCGCAGGAAGCCGGCCTTCTGCGCGCCGACCTCGTCCCCGACGACCTGCCCAGGATCATGGCCATGCTGACAAGCACGCTATGGACCATGAATCCCAGAACCGACGGCTGGCGCCGCTACCTGGCACTCATGTTCCAAGGACTGACCCCGGCCGCAGCGAAATCGCTACCTTCGCCGGTCACACTGTTGAAGCATGAGCACACGGGAGACTGGACACTTTGACCTGGCCGCCACCGAGACGTCGCCACCGTGTTTGATCTGCACGTGCAGGCCCTACCGAGAGTGTGGCCTGTCGGGTGGCCGAAGTCATCGAGCTCATTCGATGAAATTCGCGCACGAAGGGCCCGCGCGCAAGTGTCACCAAGATGTCACTAGTGCTACGATTCCTGCCACCAGCAAGTGACAGTCGACTGCCAATTGTCGCACGGCCAGCTTCCGCAAGCACCGCCGGCCGCGGGCGAACCCCGGCACCCGCAGGCGCCATTCGCGCCGCGTCTCGGCGGCGCCGATGCAACGTGTGGAGGAGTACCGATGAGGGTGACAGTCGATGTTGGCAAGTGCGTCGCCGCGGGACAGTGCGTGGTGATCGCGCCCGAGGTCTTCGACCAGCGCGAGGAGGACGGCGTGGTGGTTCTGCTGACCGAGACCCCCACGCCCGCGCTGCACGAGGCCGCCCGTGAGGCGGCACTGGTCTGCCTGGCCGCGGCGATCGCCCTGTCCGAGAACCGCACGGCACCGGCCTGACCGGCGTCCTCGCCGGCGCCGTCACGGTGCGACGCCTCGCTGTGCCGTTGGGCGGCAACAACTGTAACGGAGGAAGGCAAATGACCATCACCCCCGATTCCGCGCCGCAGCTTCCGTTCGACCGGCCCAATGCGCTCGACATCGCGCCCTTGTACGCGGTGTTACGGCGAGAAGCGCCGCTCACCCGTGTGGTGACGCCAGCCGGTGACCCCGCGTGGCTGGTGACCTCGTACGCCGAGGCAAGGCAGATCTTCGGCGACGCACGGTTCGGCCGGTCGCACCCCGAGCCTGCCGTCGCGTCCCGGGTTTCACAGTCGGCGCTGGCCGGCGGGCCCGAGGTGAATCACGAATCGGAGCGGCGCGAACACGAGCGAATGCGCAGGCTGCTGACGCCAGCGTTCTCCGCCCCTCGGATGCGCCGGTTGACCGAGCGGATCCAGGAACTGGTCGGCGCCTGCCTGGACGACATGCAGGCCGCCCCCGAAAGCCCGGTCGACCTGCACGACCTGCTGGCGTTTCCGCTGCCGGCCCTGGTGATCTGCGACCTGCTCGGAGTGCCGCACGCCGACCGCGTCTACTTCCGCGGGCTGTCGGAGCGGATCGGCGCGATGTACGACGGCGCGGACGCCCGTGCGGCTCTGGGCGAATTCACCGCGTACACCCATCGCCTCGCCATCGCGAAGCGGGAGAGCCCAGGCCCAGACGTGATCTCCGACCTGGTCGCCGCGCAGCGCGACGACCCCACCTTCACCGATCGTGACCTCGCGCTGCTCGCGGCGGCCCTGCTGTTCGCCGGGCACGAGACCACCGCCGCGAGGATCGACTTCGGGGTGCTTTGGCTGCTGGCCGACCCGCACAGGCGAGATCGGTTTGCCGAAGACCCGGAAGGCCAGGTGAACACGACAGTGGAGGAAATCCTCCGGGCATCCGCGACGTCCGGTACCGGTGTGCTGCGCTACGCCCACGAGGAGGTGGAGATCGGCGGGGTCAGGGTGCCCCGCGGTGACCTGGTACTGGTCAACAACGACGCGGCCAACCGCGACGCCGCGGTGTTCCCCGACCCTGACGAGTTCCGGCCCGACCGACGGCCCAACGTCCACCTCGCGTTCGGCCACGGCATGCACGCCTGCATCGGCGCCAACCTCGCCCGTACGGAACTCCGCCTTGTCTTTCCTGCCCTGTTTCGCCGCTTTCCCGGCCTGCGCCTGGCCGGCGACCCCGGCGAAATCACGCTCCGGTCCGGTCAGGCCACAGGCCGCATCGAAAGGCTCCCGGTTCGCTGGTGAGCCTGCGGTTCGGCAGGGACATCGTCATCGTCACCGGGGCGCCAACCCACCGCATAGGATCCATGGTCCAAAGTGCACTGATCAGCATGACCATGATCCGTGGCAGGTCGTCGGCGACTAGGTCGGACCGGATCTGTCTCGACGGGATCCGGCCACTCACCACGGTTGTCGGCGCTACCCGGAGACGATCACGAGGGCGATGCCGAGAATGATCGTCAAAGCCGACACCGTCGCGGCCTCGAAGTCGACTCCCGGCGTTGCCGGGTCGTCGACCTGGAAGTTGACCTGCGTGCCGTTGTCGAGTGCGTCGAACAATTGCTTCGAGGCCTCGGACCAACTGTTCATCAGCTCCGCTTCGGCCGCGGTGACCGTGTGCGCGCCACCGTTGTTGGAGTTGAAGGCCGGGGCGAAGGCACTCTGGATCGGGTCGAACCGCGCCCCCTCGGACACTGCCCTGCCGTTCAACGGCAGCTACACGGAACACCTGGTGCGTACCCGGCTGCGCTGGTCCGGTTTTGGCACCCTTCGGCCCGGGGTCTGGATCAGCACGCACACCGACCGCGCACAGGATGCCGAGATCGTCCTGCGCGAAGCCGGGGTGTTCGAGGATTGCCAGATCTTCCGCTCCGAATACCTCACCGGCGGCGACCCGAGCGTCATCGTGCGGCAGGCCTGGGACCTGGACGACGTCGAGCAGGAGTACGAAGCTTTCCTGTCCGGATTCACCCGTCAGCCCTCCAACGATCCGCTCGTGCGGTCGACCAGACTCGTCCACGCCTGGCGCCGCTTGGCGCTGCTCGACCCCGCACTTCCCATGGAGTTGCTGCCTGCGAGGTGGATCGGCGCACGCGCCACGAAGCTGTTCCGCCGCCAGCGCGCGAATTGGCTGCCGACCGCGGCCCAGGAGTGGGAACGGATCAGCAGCCAAGCCCGCTGATCACGGGCAAGCCGGAAGCGGAAGTCATTCGACGTTTGTGTTGACCGCCGCAACATCATCGTCATACGGTGGCGACATCGGGTGATCACTGGCGAAGTAGGGAGCCGCAGTTGCACGAGTCGGCTGATCCACCCGTCGCGACAGCAGCCGGGAGGGTGCGAGGCCGGTGGGAGAACGGCGTTCGCGTCTTCCGGGGCATCCCCTTCGCGCAGCCCCCGACCGGTCCGCTGCGGTTCGCCGCGCCGTGCCCGCCCGAGGCGTGGCCGGGCGTGCGGGAGGCATTCACCTTCGGGCCGCCGCCGCCGCAGGAGCCGTGGGGCCCCGCACCAGCGCCGGGAGACCGACCGGCCGGCGACGACTGGCTGACGGTCAACGTGTGGACCCCGGCGCCGGATCCGGCGGCCCGCCGCCCGGTCCTGGTCTGGATCTACGGCGGCGCCTACAAGGTGGGCTCGGCCGACGACCCCGGCTACGACGGCGGCCGGCTGGCCCGCGACGGTGACCTGGTGGTGGTCACCTTCAACCATCGGGTCGGCATCGAGGGCTTCGCCCTGATCGACGGCGCGCCGGCCAACCGCGGCCTGCTGGACCAGGTCGCCGCGCTCGAATGGGTCCGGGACAACATCGCCGCGTTCGGCGGGGACCCGGACCGGGTGACGGTCTGCGGCGAGTCCGCCGGCGCCGGCTCGATCGCCGCGCTGCTGGCCATGCCCCGCGCGGCCGGCCTGTTCCGGCGCGCCATCACCCAGAGCGTGCCCGGCACCTACTTCTCCGCCGAACTGGCCGCCGACATCGCCGGCGTCCTGGCCGCCGAGCTCGGGCTCCGCCCGACCGTCGCGGACCTGGCGCGGGTCGACCCGCGCACGCTGCCCGAGGCGGGCGCCACGCTGTCGGCCAAGATGACGCAGTACGGGGATCGCTGGGGTCCGGTGGCCTTCACCCCCACCCCGTTCTCTCCCGTGGTGGACGGCGACGTCCTGCCCGTCGTCCCGTGGGCGGCGCTCGCCGCCGGGTCCGCCCGCGACATCGAGCTGATCGCCGGGCACACCCGCGACGAGTACCGGCTCTTCCTCGCCATGGCCGGACTGCTCGGCCCGATCCCCGAGGAGCAGGCGGCGGCCACCCTGCGACTGTTCGGGCCGGGCCCGGATCCGGCGGCCGCTTACCGGGTGGCATACCCGGGCGCCCCGGCGGAGCGCCTGTTCGAGCTGGTGCAGTCCGACTGGCTGTTCCGCATGCCGTCACTGCGTCTCGCGCAGGCCCACATCCAGGGCGGCGGCCGGGCCCACGTCTACGAACTCACCCTCACCGCCCCCGGCAACGGCGGAGCGCTCGGCGCGTGTCACGGCCTGGACGTTCCGCTGACCTTCGGCGTCTACACCGGATTCGGCGCGACATTGATCGGCCCGGAGGCGACACCGGAGGTGGAGGCGGCCTCCGCCGCCCTGCGCGCCGCCTGGTCGCGGTTCGCCGCCACCGGCGACCCCGGCTGGCCCGCCTACGACGCGGAACAGCGTTTGACGTGGCTCCTCGACGCCCAGCCCAGCACCGCCCCATACCCG
>NZ_QHHV01000248.1:0-6639 GCF_003947245.1 Actinoplanes sp. ATCC 53533
CGGCGTCGCTGCATCAGGCTTCCGCCATTGTGCATATTCCCCACTGCCTGGCYYCCGTAGGAGTCTGGGCCGTGTCTCAGTCCCAGTGTGGCCGGTCGCCTCTCAGGCCGGCTACCCGTCGTCGCCTTGGTAGGCCATTACCCCACCAACAAGCTGATAGGCCGCGAGACCATCCCAGACCGAAAAACTTTCCACACGGATCTCATGCGAGACCGTGTCGTATTCGGTATTAGCCCCCGTTTCCGAGGGTTATCCCAAAGTCCAGGGCAGGTTCCTCACGTGTTACTCACCCGTTCGCCGCTCGAGTACCCCGAAGGGCCTTTCCGCTCGACTTGCATGTGTTAAGCACGCCGCCAGCGTTCGTCCTGAGCCAGGATCAAACTCTCCAACAAAATCCATGTTGAACACTCTGTCCCGGCAACAAACAATCTGTTGCCAAAGGAAATCTCAACCAAACCATCCCCATAAAGAAGACAGCCAGCCAAGGCATAACCAATTTGGCACTGGCTTATCTAGCACCCTGTTGAGTTCTCAAAGAACAACCACACACCGAACCGAACTCCCTTTCGGGACCCGCATCCGGGGCAACCGCTCAAACTTACCCGGTCAGCTTCGCTAGCGCAAGACCTAGGTCTTGGAAGATCCGAAGACCTTCGTAGCACCGCCCGAATGGTTCCCGCGCTAACGCTCACCCCAGAAGGTGTGAATGTCGTCGGGTGGCCTTGCAGACCGGCCGATGACCGCTTTCGCGATCCATCCGCCCGGCTCCTGCCAGCTGTTGTACTTTACCCGGTCGGTCTCGCTGGCGCAACTCCGGTTTCCCGGTCTGGCCTGCATCGCCCGGTGCTGTCAGTCAGCATAACGCTTTCCTCCAGCTGCCTCCAAGTTACCGCCGGATCGGTCACTTTCGTGCCGTTCCGTCCGGGTTCCCCTCGGGCAAGGAGAAAGTTACGCGACGCCCCACCCGAAACGCAAATCGACGGGAGTGCCCATCCCGCCATCGGGTGCGACACCGTGCCAGAGTGGCAGTCATGGCTCCTCCCCCGGTGCTTGCCGCCGCCGTGCTTTCCAGTCTGCTGGTGCCGCTCACTCAGCTGATCATCGGCGTCCTGGTGCTAGCCGCGGTCGTGGTGTCGGTACACCGCCTGGTCCAGCGCGGACCTACCCGGATGGGCGGAGCGATGCTGCTCATCGGCGGCGCGCTGGTGTGCGTCGCCGTCCTGAGCTACCTCGTGCAGACCTTCTGACGCGCGACCGCCGGTGGAGATGTCGATGATCGCCCACGCGAACTCGACGACACCCGGCGTCGTCACCCCCAGCGCCGACCTCGCGCTGACCCAGCACGGCCAGGCCATCTGAGACGCGACCGGCCGTGCTGCTTCGGAAGAACGAAAGACCGCCGTGGCCGGCGAAGGCCTGGTCCGAGCGGTGGCAAGACGGCAGCGCCCCAGGCACCAAGCAGAAGACTTCCGGGTACGAGGCACCGAAGCTCCGTCGGCGCCGTCCTGGCCGAACAGACCGATGAGTGGGTCAAATGCCGCCGTTACATGGGCCCCACCATCCTCCGCGAAGCCCGGCTCACCACCACCAGACCGAAGATGAGTGGGTCCAAGGCCGCCACTACATCGGCCCCGCCATCCTCCGCGAAGCCCGGCTCACCACCACCAGACCGAAGCGGGCCACCTTGCCCAGCGCAACGAATTCGGGCCGCCGAAGCGAGCCGGCGTTGGGCAACCCAGCGAAGACAGACCGCATCGGGAAGCGCGGCGAGGGTCATCGTCGTGCTGAGAAATGGACGCGCCGCCTGGTTGACCCCGCTGGCGAACACGCTGCCCATGGTGTGCGGCACCTTGGTCCACGTAACGCGGGCGCTCAAGACAACGAACAGGCCGAGGAACCTGCGACCGCCAAGGCGGCAACGGCACCCCGGGAAGACCTGCCGAGAAAGCCGGCGGCCAAGGTGAATAGCTGTCGCGAGCAAAACCCCGGAACGCTCAGCGCGGCGCGCACATCAATGACCGGGTCGCGTGACGAGGGCCGATCACGTCCGGACGTCACCGCCCCGGACCGTGCTCCCACGGAAGCAGCCAAGCAAACGCATTGTCACCACGACCCGCCACCAGCGCACCCGGGCGGCCGAGCGCTAATGGCCACACTCAGCCGTAGCTACCTGGCGCTACAGGCAACCGGCGGCCACTGGGCCGGCCGAGCCCGCACAGCCCACGATCAACAGACAGTCACGGGCTACAAGCGGCGGTTGGCGAGGCTCGGAAGCTCCGTACGGATCTCGTGCAAGCGATCCATATCGATGTCGGCCGTCACGATGCCGACGGTGTCGGGCGCCTGTGCGAGCACCGTTCCCCACGGGTCGATGACCATGCTGCGGCCGAAACACGTCCGGCCCGGGTCGTGGTCGCCGATCTGGCCCGCCGCCACCACGTAGCACTGGTTTTCGATCGCCCGGGCGCGCAGCAGCACCTCCCAGTGGTCCCGGCCGGTGTGCATCATGAACGCCGCCGGCACCACGATCACCCTGGCCTCGCCCTCGACCGCCAGCCGCCGGTACAGCTCCGGGAAGCGCAGGTCGTAGCAGATCGACAGGCCGGTGCGGATGCCGTCGATGTCTGTCACCACGGTCTGGTCGCCGGGCGCCACCGAGCGGGACTCGTGGTAGGACACGCGGCCGGGTATCTCTACGTCGTACAGGTGAATCTTGCGGTAGACGGCGGCGAGCCCGCCCGTCCGGTCGAAGACCAGCGATGTGTTGTAGGTCCGTTGCTCGTCGGGGCCGGCCTCGTGGAACGAGCCCGCGTGCACCCAGATGCCGAGCTCGCGGGCCGCGTCGGCGAAGAACGCCGCGAACTCGCCGTCGACCGGCTCGGGCTTGGGCAGACCGGCGGACCGGCCGAGATAGTCGACGTACTCGGGCAGGACCGCGAGGTCCGCGCCGGCCGCGGCCGCGCGGCCCAGCAGGTCACGGGCTGCGGCCAGGTTGGCCGCCCGGTCATCGCGAGCATTGACCTGGCAAACAGCGACACGCATGACTGCCATGGTACGGCCCGAAGCCCCGTCCCGGGTGCCTCAGGAAACCTCAGTGGCCGGGCGGCATCAGCAACACCTCGGCACCCACCGGGTCGTAGCCCGCGGCGAGGAACGCCCGCAGGCTCGAGGCGTTGCCGGGTGCGATCTGAGCCCAGACGGGCCGGTCCTCCGGCACGAGGTGTCGAGCCGCCGACGCCAGCGCCCGGCCCAGCCCCGCGCCGCGGGCGCCGGGCTCGACCTCAACCGCGGCTTCCCATCGGCCACCCAGTCCACGGCCGAGCACCAGGACCCCCGGTCCGCAGGTCCAGACCCGGACGTCGGCGCGGTATCGGCGGGCGCGCACCACCCGGGGGTGATCGCTGTCCGCGATGAGGGAGAGGCCGACGGAGGGCTCGCCCGGCGCGGGCGGGGCGAGCAGCACCGCGTCGATGTTGCCCGCCGCCAGTCGCAGGCGATCCTCCAGCGCACCGAGGAACTTCGGCGACAGCGGCATGCTCAGGTCGTCGCCGGTGCCGAGGAACGAATCAAGCCAGCACCGGTCGATGTCGGCCGCCACGACGACGTGACCCGGAAACGACGCCACCGCCGCCCGGGAGGGCGACGGCGGCGGTACCAGTTCGAGCCAGGGATCGACCGGGAGCCGTTCGTGGTGCTCGACCCGGGCCAGGATCCCCGGCAGCCCGTGCGGGGCTGTCAGGCCGACTTCTCCTCGCGCTCGCGACGGGCGCGCCGGCCCACGAACTCGCGGGGGACGATCGTCGGGATGACGTTCTCCACCACGACCTCGCGGGTGATGAGCACCCTGGCCGCGTCGGGGTTGCTGGGGACCTCGTACATGACCGTCTGGAGGACTTCCTCCATGATCGCGCGGAGGCCGCGGGCGCCGGTGCCGCGGAGCATCGCCTGGTCGGCGATCGCTTCGAGTGCTCCGGTGTCGAATTCCAGCTCCACGCCGTCCAGCTCGAACAGCCGCTGGTATTGCTTCACGTACGCGTTGCGGGGCTCGGTGAGGATCTTGATGAGCGCCTCGCGGTCCAGGTTGCGGACCGTGGTGATCACCGGGAGCCGGCCGATGAACTCGGGGATCAGCCCGAATTTCAGCATGTCCTCCGGCATCACCTTGCTGAAGATGTCGTCGGTGTTGCGCTCGGAGACCGAGCGCAGGTGCGCACCGAAACCGACGCCGCCCTGGCCGACCCGGGACTCGATGATCCGGTCCAGGCCCGCGAACGCGCCACCGACGATGAACAGCACGTTGGTGGTGTCGATCTGGATGAACTCCTGGTGCGGGTGCTTGCGGCCGCCCTGCGGCGGGACGTTCGCGACCGTACCCTCGAGGATCTTCAGCAGGGCCTGTTGCACGCCCTCGCCGGAGACGTCCCGGGTGATCGACGGGTTTTCGCTCTTGCGGGCGATCTTGTCGACCTCGTCGATGTAGATGATGCCCTGCTCGGCGCGCTTGACGTCGTAGTCTGCGGCCTGGATGAGCTTGAGCAGGATGTTTTCGACATCCTCGCCCACGTAGCCCGCCTCGGTCAGCGCCGTGGCGTCCGCGATGGCGAACGGCACGTTGAGCATCCGGGCCAGCGTCTGCGCCAGGTGGGTCTTACCGCAGCCGGTGGGGCCGATGAGCATGATGTTGGACTTGGCCACCTCGACGTCGCTGCCACCCCCGGGCGCGCCGGCCGACTCGGCCTGAATCCTCTTGTAGTGGTTGTAGACAGCTACCGAGAGGGCCTTCTTGGCCTGCTCCTGCCCCACCACGTAGGTGTCGAGGAACTGGCAGATCTCCATCGGCTTGGGAAGCTCTTCCCACTTCACCTCGCCGGTTTCGGCCAGCTCTTCTTCGATGATCTCGTTGCAGAGGTCGATGCACTCGTCGCAGATGTAAACACCAGGGCCCGCGATGAGCTTCTTGACCTGCTTCTGGGACTTCCCACAGAAGGAGCACTTCAGTAGGTCGCCACCGTCGCCGATCCGTGCCACCTACGTTCTCCCTGCGCTCATCGGCCGGCTGCTGCCGGCCCCTGGCCTGAGGATGAATTTCCTCGTCGCCGAACACGTCCTACAGAGTTCATCGTCTGCCGACCCGCGTTGCTGAGGTTGCTGACTTGACGTTACCCGCTGCGGGGCAGTTCTCCGACCCCCCAAAACGGGCGTGTCAGGGGCCAGTCAGTCTAGCGTCAGCCGACCGGCCCCCGACACCGCGTGCTCATCGCACTGATACTGCCGTGCTTTGCCCGCCGCGCGGCAGGCTCAGCTGCTCGCCCCGACGCCCTGCAGGCTCTTCTTGCGGGTGGCCAGGACGGTGTCGACCAGGCCGTACTCCTTGGCCTCGGCCGCCGTCATGATCTTGTCGCGGTCGACATCCTTGCGGACCTGCTCCGGTGTCCGGCCGGAGTGCCGCGAGATCATCTCTTCCATCTGGCTGCGCATCCGGAGGATCTCGCGAGCCTGGATCTCGATGTCCGAGCCCTGGCCGTAGCCGCCCTCGGTGGCCGGCTGGTGGATGATGATCCGCGAGTGCGGGAGCGCCATCCGCTTGCCGGGGGTGCCGCCGGCGAGCAGCACAGCGGCCGCGCTGGCCGCCTGGCCGAGGCAGACCGTGCTGATGTCCGGGCGGACGTACTGCATGGTGTCGTAGATCGCCGTCATGGCGGTGAACGAGCCACCGGGCGAGTTGATGTACATCAGGATGTCGCGGTCCGGGTCGGCGCTCTCCAGCGTCAGCAGCTGGGCCATCACGTCGTTGGCCGACGCGTCGTCCACCTGGACGCCGAGGAAGATGATCCGGTCCTCGAACATCTTGTTGTACGGGTTCGACTCCTTCACGCCGTACGACGTGCGCTCGACGAACGAGGGCAGGACGTAGCGGTTGTGCACCGGAGCGAACCCGGGAGGCATCGTCAGGTCAGTCATTGTCAGCTCCTCAGTTCAGCGTTCCGGCGCCCTCGGGAACCTGTGTGGCCCCGGTGATCACCTTGTCGATGAAGCCGTAGTTCTTTGCTTCCTCGGCCGTGAACCAGCGGTCCCGGTCGGAGTCGGCCTCGATCTGCGTCTGGTCCTGGCCGGTGTGGAAAGACACCCGCTCCTGGAACATGCGCTTGGTGTAGAGCATCTGCTCGGCCTGGATGGCGATGTCGGCGGCCGTGCCGCCCATGCCGCCCGACGGCTGGTGCATCATGATCCGCGCGTGCGGCAGCGCATAGCGCTTGCCCGCCGTGCCGGCGCAGAGCAGCAACTGCCCCATCGACGCGGCCATGCCCATGGCCACGGTGGAGACGTCGTTGTCGATGAACTGCATCGTGTCGTAGATCGCCATGCCGGAGTAGACGGAACCACCCGGCGAGTTGATCCACAGGTTGATGTCGCGGTCCGGGTCTTCCGCGGAGAGCAGGAGCAACTGCGCGCAGATGCGATTGGCAACCTGGTCGGTCACTTCGCTGCCGAGGAAGATGATCCGCTCCCGCAGCAGGCGGTTGTAGACCGAGTCGTCGAGGTTGCCACTGATGGAGTCACCACCACGCAGGGTGGGACTCCCAGGGATGTGCAGATCGGTCATGGCAGCCCTTCACAGCTGACTGTGTCGGCCGAGGA
>NZ_QHHV01000249.1:0-15277 GCF_003947245.1 Actinoplanes sp. ATCC 53533
CAAGCCGAACATCGATACGACCAAGCCGAGCAGTGCCCGGGTCTGGAACTACATCCTGGGTGGCAGGGACAACTTCGAAATCGACCGCATGGTCGGCGATCAGGTCCGCGCGTCGTTTCCGGCCATCGTGGAGGTGGCACACGAGCAGCGCAAGTTTCTCGTGCGTGCGGTTACGCATCTCGTCGGCGTCGGGATTCGACAGTTCTTGGACATCGGTACCGGCCTGCCCACCGCCAACAATACGCACGAAGTCGCGCAAAGGTTGGCGCCAATGGCGTGCGTGGTCTACGTCGACAACGACCCACTCGTTCTTGCGCACGCCCGCGCCCTCCTGGACAGCAGCCCCGAGGGTGCCACCGACTACGTCGACTCCGATGTCGAAAACCCGCGCAGGATTGTGCAAGAGGCCCGCCGAACCCTGAATTTCAGCGAGCCGGTCGGGATCACCATGCTCGGCATCCTGGGTAACGTGGCGGATTACGCCGAGGCTCGAACCATCGTCGAGCACCTGGTCAACGCAGTCCCCTCCGGCAGCTACCTGGCAGTCTCCGACGGCACGAACACCAGCAAGGAGATCGTCGAAGGGCAGCGGGCCGCCAACCAAAGCGGTCACCCCTACCACCTGCGCAGCCCGGAAGAGATCCTCGGATATTTCGACAGGCTCGACCTGGTGGATCCCGGAGTGGTGTCCATACCGCATTGGCGGCCGGAAGCCGAACCGCCACCGCCGGCCCTGGACGGCTACTGCGGTGTTGGCCGCAAGCCGTAGGGCCTCAGCCCGACGATCACCGGGTCGAGTAGAGGGCTGGAGCCGGTCATCGTGGTCACTGCGTCGGTCTGTCAGTGGCCCCGGCAGGCACACGGCGTTGAGCGCCCTGCTCGTCGTGCACGACTGCCAGCCTACGCATGACACCGTCGCCGTCGTATTCGATCTTTCCAATCACGAAATGCAGATGCCCATCGCGGATCGTTGAGCCCATTGTCTGGACAGCGCTCGGATTCTCGCGGGCCGTCCAACTCCGTCACCCGCAAGAGTGATTCTTCGAGCTTGTGTCGGGCCGTCGCGCAACTGATCTCACTCTCGACGTGCACCAACGACGCGCGGGCGGAGTGGGCGGGCCTGACGCACGCGAATGCACGATTGCAGATGATCTTGCTGGGTTTCAGGGCGCCCCGGCACCATACGCGGCGTGAAGCAGAAGAAGAGCCGACAGTGTGTCCGGACTGGATCTTGCCACCCAAGCCGGCTCATTACGCGTGGCGCACTGATGTCGCTGGCTGTCATTGACGTTGCATTGATGTGCTTTTCCATCGTTCTGGTGGGTTTTGCTCAACCTGCTCTGGCCGCAATCACTGGCGCCGCCAGTGTCGGATTGGCGAACAAGCTGGCACGCAGGCTCCTGCCGTGAGACATCATCGCCGATGCGACTCTCGTGGCGGGCGACGTGCCTGCCGCGGAGCCGCTCGGTCTGCGTCGCTTTCAGCTTCTCAGCTTCTCAGCTGAGCGTCGAAAGGGAAGAATGTGGTACGCACCACGCCCTCGCCTCCGGATGGCAAGGGGCGGCCGAGTGACGCCTACGAGATACTCGGCCGTAGTCTTCGCTTGTTGCGGGAGTCCTGCGGTTTCAAGGTGAAGGAGGCTGCCCAGCTTATCGATGTGTCGCCGTCGAAGATTAGTCGGATTGAGCTTGGGCGCGTCGGTATCAAGGAAGTCGACCTTGATCGACTCCTGACGTTGTATGGCATTTCGGATGACAATGAACGGCTTGCCTTTCTGGAGCGGAACCATCGCCTGAGTGAACCCAGGTGGTGGAGCTCCTACAGTAACCATCTATCCGAATGGTACTGCTCGTATCTTCACTTGGAGTCGGAGGCCAAGTACATTCTTGAATACGAGGTTCGGCTTATTCCTGGACTGCTTCAGACCAGGGCGTATGCGGAGGCGGTGATACGCTCCACCTGCACGGACGAACAGCAGGTCCGCCGACTGATTGACGTGCGTATGCGGCGGCAACGCATGGTGCTGGAACGCGGAGCTCCCAAACTCTGGGCAATAGTCGAACATGCGGCACTTGTCGACAGCTTCGATGACTCTGAATTAATGCAGGAACAGATCGATTTCCTCCTTCGGATCACTGGGTCATCGGATGTGCGGATTCAAGTTCTGATGCCGGGCGCCGGAGCCCTCGCGTTCAGGGGGAACTCATTTTCCATTCTCCAGATGAAGGCCTCGGAGGTTGTCTATATGGAACACCTGGACCGTGCCTTCTTTCTTGACGAGCGCAAAGATTCCGAGCCGTACCGGCTTGCCATGAGCGAGTTGGTCATCGTTGCCGACGAACCGCGCAAGTCCCGTACGACGCTCGAGGAAATATCGCGTCGGAACAGGATGCGTTGATCGACAGAGCCCACTCGTCGTGCCCGACCAGCCGGTAACGGTGTTTGGGGCTTCGGGTGTGGGTCCGACGCCCTCGATGGTGCCTCGACAATCCGCGTCGGCTTGCCAGCATTCATGAGACCGTCCAGCGGGAGGCGACGACCAGTGAGGATCTTGGGCTCCGGCTGCATGGGCCGACGCTGAACCGTCCCTGGGCAGGTTTGGTTCTTTCTCCGCAGGTGCGATCCGCATGGGAGCCCAAGGACCCGGTGTTTACCGAGGCTCGCAGATCAGTCGCGTAGTGCCTCACGAGGCCGAGCCGCTACACCGGCTGCTCGATGAGATCGGTCTACGCGCGGGTGGCCCGTTCGGGGTTCGCCCTGGCCGGCGGGCACGCCGTCGCGGCACTCGGCGACGGGGGTGCCTTCGTCGCTTGCACGTTCGAACCGCGCCACAGGGCTGGCGGGCTCCGGCGCCTCGGGGGCGGTCACGTTCGACGAGGGGACAGGCACGGACGTCCTGCTCGGCGGTGAAGGCCGGCCGTGGCGCAGCGCGCAGGAGATCAGCAGCTTCGCCGCCTCTTCGAGGTTTCGGTCGGCGATGCTTCGTCCGCCACCGCCCTGACCAGCGACGACTACGGACCCGGGATCATGTCAGCGACCGGCGTCCGGCCTTGATGATCTAGTTCGAAAGCCCGGCCACGTCTTCTCGACCTCGGCCGAGGTGCCTCGGACCTGGCCTGGCACCACTGGACTACAACAAGATCGTCGCCAAAGCCGGACCGAGCGAGCTCAGCCGGGTCGCCTGTCTTCCGCTGGCCCGTGCGGCACGGACCCCGGACATCCCCGGCCGGCGAGGTTGTTGCGAAGAAATGTCCTTCGCCGAGTCAGTAGAGGCCGACATCGGTCAGTCGGCCGCCCGGCAGCGCAGCCAATGCGCGCAGCGCGTGGGGCCGGTCCTGTTCCCGGACTCGGGCAAGGAGCCGTTCGTCGTCGTCGAGATCGGCGAGGAACCGGAAATGGGTGCAGAGTGCCTCGGATAGTTCGGTAGCGGTGGGGACGGGGACGGCGAGCGCCCCGATGTCCTGTTCGTCGAACTCGCCGGTGCTGCGGTCGCGGAGCCACTTCTCGGGATTGAAGGGGGGCCCTTCGTGGCCGGGTTTCCAGAACGTCTCGGCGGCGTGGAGGCCGTTCGCGTCGACCCAGATTTTGAGAATGGCGAGACGGCGTACGAGGGTGTCCACTTGCCGCGTCGTTCGATGACGCCGTAGCTGAAGGGGCCGACCTTAAGGCCGTTGACGGCGACGATCAGGTTGGTGAGCGCGTCGTCGGGATCGGTGCCGATGTGGGTGCTGGAGAAGTCCAGATCGGGGGAGAATCGGCCGGCGTTTCCCGCGTACAGCTTGCGTAGCGCAGTACCGCCTTTGAATGTCAGGCGGCGAGGACGCCGTTCCCATGCAGGTGGCGAAGCAGCAGGTCTTGGGCGATGTCGACGATAGCGGCGTCCCATCCTTGGGAGCCGGCGCCCTGCGGTGTGTGCCGGGCGATGTGGCCGACGGTGATGGCGATGTCGTTCATGCGGTGGTTCGCAGGGTGCGAGGGTCGAACGGGAGGCTGGTGTCGGCGACTTGCCAGGTGTTGTCGTGGCGCAGGAGGTGCCCTCGCGGGCCGAACCATGTTTTGCCCTGCGGGGGGACCATTTCGCGGATCGCGGCAGCGAGGTCCGGTCGCATCCCCTGGAGCAGGTAGCCGGTGCGGGCGCGGGTAGCGGCCGGCCGGTCGGTCAGTTCGAGGGACAGCGGTTGCCAGGACAGCTCGGTGGCGAGCTCTGGGAGCCATTCGAGCGCGCTCGTCCAGGAGCGCACGGCGCCGGGTTTCGTCGTCATGTGCACGAGGATGCTGTCTGCGGTGAGCACTGGTACGCCGCGTAGCTCCTGATAGGGGAGGCGGGGATCGAATACCGAGGCCGCGACGCTGGAGGGCAACTGACGGGCCAGCTCGGTGACGGCGGCTGCGATTTCGATGCGGGTCGGAAGGCGGTCGGCGAAGCCGTGTGCCCAGGCAGCGGCCTGGAAGGTCAGGGCGCACCGTGCGGTCGGTCGCTGGGCCAGAAAGGCGCGTAGGGGCGTGAGTGGGTCGTTGCGGGAGTATGCGCCGGCGGTAGCAGCCGGCGCGAACTCCCAGACGCCACGCTGCCCGGTGGCCAGTAGCCAGCCCCGCTCGCGCAGTCGCGCGGCGACGATCCGGGTCGGGGTGCGTAGCCGGTGGCGTTCGACGAGCTGGGCGAGTTGCTTGATGGTGACGAACGTGGGTTGCTCAAGCTCCAGATCTTCGAGTATGCCTCCCATCGACGATGGGATCGTCCGTGTCATCAGGCGGGCCTTTGTATCAGTGGTAGTTACTGCCGATGCCAGAATGGCACTGCCCGGCGCCGGTGTCAATTCAGTAGTGTAAGTAACCGTACAGGTTACCTGGCCTGAATCCTGACACCTTCAGAGCTGCGCTACAGCTTCACATCTGGCAAGTAGGGTGCGAAGTAGGTGTCAAGTAGCGTGAAGGGTCAGGCGGGAAGCAAGGGCTGCCCGCCGCGCGGCCGCTTGCCGCCGCCTGCGCCGCTGCCGCCGCGCCGCCGGTGACGATGCACGGCTACTCTGCGCTGCGCTGTTGTCCGCTCAGGCGGATGCCCGCACTGCCGACGGGGCCGTAGACTGCGACGGCGTCGTAGTGGTTGCCGCCGAGTTGTTCTGGTTGAGAGTTGATCGCCAGTCGCCGATCGAAACTTTGCCAAATCCGGGGTGGCGGCTCAACGGAGCTCTGGTGAATCCTGGGGAAGAGGCCCGAAATCGCCGTTTTCCCAGCTCAGGTGGGGCGCGCTCGTAATTCACCCAGATCTATGAGGGCACCAACCAGGTGCAGCGCATCGTGATGGCGCGGCAGCTTCTCAAGGACTGATCTGCGTAGATCAATCGCTGCGGTTCAAAGTAAGTGCAGGTCAAGGCCCTTCACCCGTTCGGTTGAAGGGCCTTTATGTACTCGGTGGTCGCAAGGTGGTCGCATGAGTCCCTTTCCTGTGAACCGCTCGCGATAGCTGAACTGCGCCGACCAATGACCTGGTGCGGGGTCGACACGTGCCGACCCGATCGGTTGGGCGTGGGATCCGCCCAGGCGGATCCTTCTGCGTGGGTCCTCGACCTTCCCGGTGTCGTTCAGCAGGATGGTCGGTGTGCAGGTGACCCCGAGCGTGCCGGACCGTCCTCTCGCCGGCGACGACGTGTTCGAGCACCTGCCGGGCTTCCAACTCGGCGAGCGGCTACGGGCGACAGACAAGGCCGTGACCGTCGCCGGCCGTTGGCGGGGTGAAGAGGTCGTCGCGAAACAGTTGACCAGCACCGACCGGCACTGGGTGAAACGCTTCGCTCACGAGGTCACCGCTTACCAGGTCTTCGCCGCCTCACCGCCGCCCTGGCGGACACCGCGGCTGCACTACGCCGCCCAGCGGCTGCTGGTCATCCAACGGCTCCCCGGGGCGCCGCCGCACACCGACCGGTATCCGCCGCGGCTGCCCGAGGCGACCGTGACGGGCATGATCGACGCCCTCGCGGCATTCGCGGCCTGGCAGCCTCCGGCCGGGCCGCTGCGCAAGCCGGCCACCGACTTGCCGGCCCGCATCCGCCGCTACACAGCGGCCGGGGACCTGCCCGTCGACGACCAGCACACGCTCGTTGCCGCCGTCACGGCCGCGCCTGCGCAGTTCGGCCACGGCGATCCGCTACCGAGCAATGCGCTGTCCACCGGCAACGATCCTCTGATCTTCATTGACTTCGAGTTTGTGGGGTTCTATCCGGGCGGGGCGGATCTCGCCCTGCTGGGGCTCTGGCTCGGCCGCCACGACCCCGCCGCCGAACAGCGGTGTGCGCAGACCGCGGCAGCGGCCGGTCACCTGCACAGTTATCGGGCGATGCGCGTGCTGTGGGTCGCCCGGGAACAGCGTCTCTACCACGGCCTGTTCGACACCGCGGGCGACCACCGGCAGTGGCTCGGCGTCCAGGCCACCGCCGCGATCGCCGCGTTCCGGGAGACGGCCCGTGCTTGACCTCGTGCCGGAGCCCGCCGAAACGCTGTGAAGGCCAGGCAAGGAACGTGGGAAAGGCCAATGAAGGCGGGCGGCCCGCCCGACGACGAACCCGCGCCGGTGGCCAACCGGACTGAGCGCCGTTTTAACAGTCGTCTCAGGTTCGCTCGGTATGAAGTAGGCATCGCCGGGCGACGCGGGTCTCGGCCTCGCCGGCATGGCCGAACGCGCCGCGCTCTATGGCGGCACGGTCAGCGCCGGCCCCGCACCGGACGGCGGCTGGACCGTCCATGCGACCCTGAAAGGCAGCCATTCATGATCTCTGTGCTCGTGGTGGACGCCCAGCCGCTGCAGCGCTTCGGGTTTCGCATGCTGCTGGAGAGCACCCCCGACACCGAGATCGTCGGCGAGGCCGAGAACGGCGCCGAGGCCGTTCGGTGGACCACCAAGCTGCATCCCGACGTCGTGCTGATGGACATCCGCATGCCGGGCGTCGACGGGATCGAGGCCACCCGGCGCATCGTCGCCGCCGGTGGGCGTTCGCGGATCCTGGTGCTGACGACGTTCGACGTGGACCGGTATGCGCTTGCCGCGCTGCGGGCCGGGGCGAGCGGTTTCCTGCTCAAGGATATCCGCCCGGAGGAGCTGCTCGCCGGCATCCGGGCCGTCGCCGCCGGGGACGCGGTGATCGCGCCGGCGCTGACTCGGCGGCTGCTCGACGCGTTCGCCGACCGGCTCGACGATGACCTCTGCGGGCCCGTGCGGGAGGATCCCCGGCTGAACTCCCTGACCGACCGCGAGCGCGAGATCCTCGTCGCCATCGGCCACGGCCTCACCAACGGCGAGATCGCGCAACGGTTCACGCTGTCGGAGTCGACGGTGAAGACCCACGTCGGGCGGGTCCTTGCCAAGATCGGTGCACGGGACCGGATCCAGGCCGTCATCCTCGCCTACGACCTGAGACTCACCCGGCCGATCTAGCGCTTCATCTCGCGCGTCCGTCGGGGGCGCGACCGTAGTTCCCAGCCGATCCGCTCCGGCCGATCCGCTCCGGCCGGGCCGATCCGCTCCGGCAGGGCAGGGCCGGGCCGATCCGCGTGATCGACCGCTCCGCTGCCGGGTCCGCGTGCAGCCGTCCAAGTCACCGCCCGTCCGACCGCCACGACGCCGCACGGGGTGTGAGTTCAGTGTGGACGTGTGTGAGCTCAGAGCTGTTCTTCGGCTCGTTGACCTCGGTGAGCTCACACACGTCGACGCTTCGTCAGGACTTGCGGGGGGAGACCGTCATGATGCCCGTGCACATCTCGTCGCTGGTGCCGTCGCCCCACACCACGTAGCGCGGCGGCAGCTTGCTCAGCTGCGGCAGCCGTTTGCGCAGCGCCGCGTCGTGCGTACACGTCACCCGCAGCGTGTCCCCCGGACCGATCTCCACCGGCGACGGCAGCTTCACCAGCCGCTGGTTGTCGAAGTCGAACTGCGGCACGTCCAGCACGACCTTGGCGTTCGGCCTGCCCGGGTTGAGTTCGACCTTGATGGCCCGCCCGAGCAGGTGCATGTGGCCGAAACCGGCGAACAGCGTCATCGGCGCCGGCACCTTGTGGTCGCAGGTCTGGGTGTCACCGGGCTTCGGCGCGCTCTGGCCGCACTCCTCCAGCTGCTCGTCCGCGGTGCCGCCGACCTCCGACCCGAACCGCTTCGTCACGTCCGCGATCGAGGCCGCCCGGTCACAGAGCGGACCCGACTCGTCGGCGGCGCAGGGCAGGTCGGTCGGCGCGTCGAGCGGGAACGTCGTGAGTTCCCGGGTCTGCGGCGTGCCGTCCGTCAGCCGCAGCCGCACCGCCGAGCGGTCCGACCCGGCCGGTTGGCCGTCGGTCGCGAGCAGGTTGTAGTGGACCTGGAGGATGATCAGACTCCCCGGCTCCAGCTTGAAGCCGATGTCCTGGGTGAACAGCGTCTCCGTGGCGCCCGGCGCCCAGGTGTCTACCCATGTCGCGCCCTGGTCCTCGCCCTCCACATCGGCGCCGGGCACGCCGGTCCCGCCGAAACACTGCCAGCCGGGGCCGGGGGTCTTCGCGTCCTGCTTACGCACCAGGGCAGCACGGTCCGGCGGCACCGCGTACACGATGGCGTGGTGCGCGATGGCGACGTTCTCCGGTGCGAATTGGGTACCGGTCAGGAACTGCGCCTTGGTCAGGCCCGGATCGATCACCTGGCACCGGTACTCGTCCGTGCCGCCGCCCTCCGGCGGTGCGGGCGTGTAGGCCTCGGCCATCTTCAGGTCGACGAACCGCTCGCCGGCGCGCAGCGGCTGCGGTGGAGCCGACGACCCGCCCGCGTGCGCGCTGTGCGAGCCGGCCGCGGCGGGCGCCGCATTGTTGTCGGCGTCCGACCCGCAGGCGACGACAACGAACGCCGTCGCCAGCGCCATGGTGGCCACCCCGAACCTCCGCAGTGGACTGTCAGGTTTCGTCATAGCCAGAACGCTAGGCCCGATTCCGTCCCGTTTCGTCGTACTGCGGTCGTCATCCTCGGGAGGGAAGCGGTACGACGGTACTACCAACCGGCTCACCGTCGACCGCTGACAAACCGTCGGCGGCAGTGCCATCAACCTGCCGTTCAACAGCATCAGCGGGAGTTTCTCCGAGGGCGCTGACCGGCAGGTCGCGCCGTCTCTTCAGGGGTCCTATCAGCAGGATCAGACCGGTCAGCGCGAGCCCACCGGTCATGCACCACATCGCCGGCCGGGTGCCGATCGCGGTGGCCAGCCCACCCGCGATCAACGCTCCCAGAGGGACTGCGCCGAGATTGAGGAACTGCATGCTGACCACGACCCGGCCCAGCAGTCGCGGCGGCGTGTACTGCTGGCGGAAGGCAGCCTTCACGACATTGCCCGCCACCACGCCGACCCCGATGACTGCCCCGCCCACGACCAGGAGCGTCAGTCCTGCTCCGGGCCTGGTCATCGGGATGAGCAGCCCGAAAGGGGTCGCCCCCATCTCGCACAGCAGCATCGCCCGGGCGGTGCCGACACGGCGGGAGAGGGGGGTGGCGACCGCAGCACCGAGCACGCCACCGCAGCTGATCGCAGCGATCAGGACACCAACCGTGCTCCCGCCGACGCCGACGTCGCGGACCAGGAACACCACGAGCAGCGACTGGTAGCCGATCAGGCCGATGTTGCTGGCCGCGCCGTACCCGGTGAGGACCCGCAAGTAGGGGTCGCGGGCCACGAATCTGATTCCCTCGATGACGTCCTTGCCCAGCCGGGTCTGCTCGCGGGCCGGCCGGCGTTCCCGGTGCCGGATCGCCGTGAGGCAGAGCGCGGAAACGGCGAAGCTGAACGCGTCGACCAGCACCGCACTCGCCGCGCCGACCAGGTGGACGATCACGCCCGCTATCCCCGGACCGGCGACCTGCATAGTGGACTCGGTGCCGTGCAGCACCGCGTTGCCGCGGGCAAGCTCGCTGCTGGTCAGCAGCGACGGCAAGTAGGCCTGGTTCGCGGTCTGGAAGAACACCGCTGCGGCGCCGGCCGCCACCGAGACCGCGAGGAGTTGTCCAAGGGTGAGCACCCCGAGCCACGCGGCCACCGGAATGCTGAGGAAGAGCAGTGCCGAGACCAGGTCGCAGGCGATCATGACGGGCCGGCGTCGGAGCCGATCCACCCACGCGCCAGCCGGCAGCCCGATCAGCAGCCAGGGCAGCCACGTCGCCGCGTACAGCAACGTAGATTGGAACGCGGTCGCGTTCAGCGTGGTGACCGCGATCAGCGGCAGAGCCACACCGGTGATGCTGCTGCCCAGCTTGCTGCTCGCTTCGGCACCCCAGAGCAGGCGGAATCCCCGGCTCACGGTTGCGCGGGGACCGCGTGGGCAAAGAAGAAGACTGGGTCGCGATGCCGGCCGTCCTTCGGCGCCTGCCGGTTCTTCCAGTGCTCCACTAGCGCGAGCAGTTGTTCCTCGAACTCGCTCAGTTCCTCCGGCGTCAGCCGCAGCCAGTGGTCGGTCGCGAACGGCGCCTCACCCCAGGTCTCCTTCTCAGACTCCCGGCTCGCGTGCCAGGCACGTACCAGACTGACCTGCCGATCGAGGTTGAGCGCGACCGCCGCGCTCGCCACCGCCTGGCTCGCCGGGTCGGCGTCGAAGTCGGCTGTGGACCAACGCACGGCCGGCGCCACCAGTTGCCACCAGCGTTCCCGCCGGTCACGGGCCAGTTCGGGGGCCTCGGTGACCAGGTCGCATCCGGCGAGCACCTTCATGTGGTGGCTGACGTTGGCGACCGCTTGCCCGGTGCGGGCAGCCAGCATGCTCGGCGTCGATGGGCCGTCCACCTTCAGCACGTCCATCAGCCGTCGTCGCAGCGGATGGGCTAGCGCCGCGAGGACCTTCAACTCGGTGACGTCACGGATTCCTTCAGCGTTCATGTCACCCATCCTGCATATGCAAGACTCATTGCGCAACACCTCTTGCGAGCTGGAACGCGGAGTTCCCGGCAAGGTGGGGCCGTCAGGGATGCGGCCCGGGCGGTGCCCTCCGGAAATGTCGTAGGCATCGACCATGATGCTCGGGTGGCCTACGACCTGACGCGGATCGGTGACAAAGAATTCGAGGCCCTGTGCCGGGCGCTGGCCGTTCGACCTGGCTGAAACCCACCTCCGCGCGGGTGCGGCGCGGGCCGCGTTCCGCGATATCTGATCGTCACGACCAATGTGCGTCTCTCGTCCGTTGCCGGCACGGGTGGCATCGACCAGGTGCGGGCCATGCTCGCCGAGTCCGTGAAGCAGTTGAGGCTCAGCGGCTGGGCCATCTGGGACGCGAATCAGATCAGCGCCTATCTCGACGCCTACCCGGAGATCGCTCAGCGGTTCTCCGCGTTCATCACGTCGAGCGACGTGCTCGCCAAGGCCTTCGAACAGCAGGAGAAGGCCGCCGCCCGGAAGCCGACGGGTAACCCGGCCGCGAGATGCCCCTCGTGCGGCACGCAACAGCGGTCCCAGCGGATGTCGGCGTTGTGACGAAATTGGTGGTCGCGCTGGTGGTCGTGGCGATTGCGGTCCCGCTGGCGATGCGCGCTATTCGCAATGCGAGCAGGCAGCGCCCCGTGTTGAAACTCGCGCGATGGCTCTGGCACCGAGCCTGGTGCTGCCGCAGGTGTGACCTCGCATGGATAGCCACCCCGGATCTGCCGCCGAGGTTGTGGGGGCGCCCGTTCCGGATTTCGGCGACAGCGTCGTCTCTGCGGTCGATAGCCCAGATGATCCTGACCGACCGCTCATCCCGGGCTCACCGTCAACCGACCGCTCCTGGCCCGCTGCCTCCGAAGTAGGCGGCCGCTACCGGCGCGCTCGGCCGGGGCGCGTCGGCGAAATCATCACTGACCGAGACCGGAGCTCTCGGGGGCCGACCCTGCGCGGGATCAGCCGCGATCCGTGCGACGCCGGGGGTCGGGGGTGCGGGATTCAGACTCGTCGTGGTCGTCGTGGGGATCGCGGCGCATGTCGTCAAAGCAGCCGTGAAGTGCCCCCTGGCCTGGGAGGATCGGCTTGTTGAGAACCACGTCCAGAACCAGACAGGGAGCCCGGATGGGCGCGACACCGGGTCATCGGCGGTGCGGACGCCGGTCAACCGCAGCGGCCCGGGGTTCGAACCCGCCGGCAGGCGAGAGCTCGAAAACCGCGCGATGTGACGTTCAAGGCGACCACTGCGGCCGCGTCCCTTTCAGGTCCTGACCACCACCTCTTGCCGATCACCTGTGACGAGGTCTGGATTGCCGAGGATCCCGTCGCGCACATCACGAAAGGCACACCTCGAATGTCTGCCTCAACGACCATCGCCAATGCGCCGGCCCGCACCAACCGCTCGGTCGGCGCCCTCCAGCCGCGGGCCGACGTCCAGACCTCGCTGGCGCCCGGGTCCGTCGACCTGCCATCTCTCGTGCCACTCATGTACGCGCTCATGCTCCGGAACATCGCCAGTGACGGGTTCGCCTTCAGCGACCCGCTGGCGCCCGGGGACTATGCCAAGGATTCCAAGCCCGGCTGCATCATCGCCGCCCCGTCGTTCCCGGCCGACACCCCCGGCATCGACGAGGACTATGTCTTCAACTGGGTGCGCGACGGCGCCATCACCGCCATGGAGGTCGCCATGGCCGAGATGGCGACGCGCCCGGGCGGGACGGTCCAGACGCTCAACGACTACGTCCAGTTCGCCGACCTCTGCCATGCCAACGCACAGCCGACGAAGGGCCACGCCTGCTTCACCATCGCCGGGGAAGCGCGGCCCTGGACGGAGCAGAACGACGGACCGGCCCTGCAATCGGTCACCATCCTGGCGGCCTATGACCAGCTGGACGCGGGCACCCAGAAGACCGCGGTGGGGCTGGTCAACGCCAACGTGGCCTTCCTGCTCACCGTCTACGACAAGCCCACGACCAATCTGTGGGAGGAGCACTTCGGCTACAGCTTCTTCGCTCGCGCCGCCACCCTGCGGTGCTTCCAGGAGGTGCTGGCCACCTCCGTCGCCGGGATCGACAAGCCGGACGGCCTGCAGCCGGCCGTCGAGTGGCTGCGCCAGGCCATCGCGGGGCACTGGGACGGAAGCAAGTACATCAGCATGATGGCCGACCCGGGCGACGGCAGCGCGCCCTCTCCGCAGCGCCCGGTGGTCGACGGTTACGACCCCAACATCGACATCGTCCAAGCGTGCGTCTACGGCGCGGTGCCCTGCACCGACACCAGGATGCTGGCAACCGCTGCCCAGCTGCGCTCCCAGTGGGAGGAGGGCGGCATCGCCTCGTACCCGATCAACAAGGCCGACCAGGCGCTCCGCCTCGGCCCGCTCTTCGGCCGCTACCCCGGTGACGTGTACGACGGTGACGCCGCCAACCCGGTGCTGGGCGGTCACCCGTGGGCCTTGTCCACCTGCAACGTGGCAGAGCTGCACTACCGGCTGGCCGCCGAGATCAGGTCGAGCGGCCGGGTCCCCTTCGACGACCTGTCCGCCCCGTTCTTCGCCCCGTCCGGAGTCACCGAGTCGACCGCCGCCGGAGCCGCTGCCGATGCCCTGGTAGCGACCGGTGACGCCATGGTGCGAGCGGTTGTCTACCACAGCGACAACCTCGAGATCTCGGAGCAGTTCGACGGCGCGACGGGGTACGAGCGCAGCGTCAACAACCTCACCTGGAGCTACGCCTCCTACCTGTCGGCGATGCGGGCCCGGCTGAACGGAGCAGCGAAATGACAGCGTTGGCCGGTCGCCTCGGCCCGGACAAGGTGAAGCTGGGCGTCTGCTGCACCTTGTGGTGGAACGACGACTTCCCGACCATCGACGCGGGCATCTCCTTCGGCCAGGCCGTGAGCGAGATGGCGCTCGCCGGCTTTCAGGGCTGCAGCATCGGGCACAAGTACCCCTCGGATCCGGTGGTGCTCAAGGCCGCTCTCGACCTGCGGGGATTGCAGATCTCCGAGCCGTGGACGAGCACCTATTTCACGATCGGCAAGATGCGGCAGAAGACGATCGACAGCTTCGAGGAGACGCTGGCCCACGTCAAGGCGCTGGGCGGGACCGAGCTGGTGGTGGCCGAGTTCGGGGCTTCGTCGCACCTGCTCCCGATCGACGTGTTCGCCAACCGCCCGGTGTTCACCGACGCCCAGTGGGACGCCCTGACGTCGGGCCTGGAGGAACTCGGCAAGATCGCCACCTCGGCCGGGATGAGGCTCAGCTATCACCACCACATGGGTACGGGCGTCATGACCCGGGCCGACGTCGACCGCCTGATGGCTTCGACCGATCCGAACCTGGTTTCCCTGTTGCTCGACACCGCTCACATCACCTTCGCCGGCGACGACCCGCTGGACATGGCCCGGGCCTACGCCGACCGCATCGGCCACGTTCATCTGAAGAGCGTCCGTCCCGAGGTCGTGAGCCGGGTCCGGGAAGAAGGTCTGTCGTTCCAGGACGGCGTCGAGCTCGGTGTCTTCACCGTGCCCGGTGATGGCGCGATCGATTTCCGGCCCATCCTCGAGGTGCTCGCCGACGCCGACTACCGGGGATGGCTGGTCGTGGAAGCCGAGCAGGACCCGAACAAGGCCAACCCGCTCGAGTACGCGAAGAAGGCCCGTGCCTACCTTGCCGACGTGCTGGGTTGGTAAGCGGAATCCGTAAATGATCAACATATTCGGAACGGTGTGAAAATACCATGGGTGCGAAACTCAGGCGAGAGATCTATTTCAGCTTCTTCATGTTCACGGCCGATCTGAGGCCGGACGACACGCGCTACACCCAGATTCTGATCGATCATCTCAAGGCCCTTACCGATATGGGCTACGACGGCTTCGACATGCACATCGCCCCACCGGCGGCCACCGTCGACCAGCAGCACGAGGTCGACAGCTATGTCCGCTTGAAGAAGGCATTCGACGCGGCCGGCGTGCGGGACGCGAAGTTTACGACCAACGTCGGAACCACGCGGACCTTCGACCCGACCTCACCCTATGCGGAACAGCGCGCACAGGCCCTGGCCTACCTCAAGTCGCGCGTCGACATCACCCACGTGCTGGGCGGCGACGACTCGATCATGTCAGGGCCCTTCCTCTATCCGTACGGCGTCTTTCCGCTCACCGACAGCGGCGAGCCGATCTGGAGCGACGCCCTGCTGGATTGGATGCAGCCGCGGTATCTGGCGGCGCGCTCCATCTTTCGGGAATTGGCGGACTACGCCGCCACGAAGAAGGTGCAGCTCGCCATCGAGCCCATCAAGAGCTGGGAATCTCCGCCGCCGAACATGGTGTCGGAGGCGCTGGACTTCCTCGATGACGCCGAGATCGCGCGG
>NZ_QHHV01000024.1:0-28534 GCF_003947245.1 Actinoplanes sp. ATCC 53533
ACCGATCGCGCTCGGGGCGGCCGTGGGGTCAGATGTTGGAACCGTCAGGCGGTAGGTCGGCGGGCGGTTGCGAGGATCCGCCTTCGCCTGCGGCGTCCGGGCAGGACAGGCCGAGGGTGTACGCCGTCATCGACAAGGAGCCGTAGGCGTAGTCGTCGACCAGAACCGACGAGTCCGCCTCCTTGGTAGCTGCGGCCAGACCGGCCAGATACAGCGCGGGAATGAAGTGGTCCGGTGTCGGTACCGCGTGGCGGAAGTCGCGGTGGGCGTCGAGTGTCGCGAACTCGGTCGGGTCGCTCAGCATGCGCACCTTGGCGTCCTCGTCGAAGCGCTGAGCCCAGTCGTAGCCGTCGTCGGTCAGCTTCCAGTCCATCCCGCCCAGGTTGTGCACGATGTTGCCGCTGGCGACGATGAGTACTCCGCGCCGTCGCAGGGCGGCGAGCTTGGCGCCCAGCTCGAGGTGGTAGTCCAAGGGTTTGTTGGCGTTGATGCTGAGCTGCACGACCGGGATCGACGCGTCGGGGAAGGCGTGCACCAGCACCGACCAGGTGCCGTGATCGATGCCCCAGCTGTCGGCGTCGGCGCCGACCCAGGTCGGGTGGACGACGTCACTGACCTCGGCGGCGAGCTCGGGCAGCCCGGGCGCGGGATACTGCACCTCGAACAGCGCCGGGGGGAAGCCGTAGAAATCGTGGATCGTCCGTGGTCTGGGCATCGCGGTGACGGCAGTGGCGTTGATGTACCAGTGCGCGCTGATCACCAGGATGGCGCGGGGGCGGGATGTCACCGCGCCGAAGGCCTTCCACGCGGTGGTGTAGCGGTTGACCTCGAGGGCGTTCCTCGGGTTGCCGTGGCCGATGAACGCGGCGGGCATCAGTACGTCCTGGGGGTTGTGGATGTCTGCGTGCACGTCCGGCCCTCCGCGTTCGCGGTCCGGTCGCACGGCGTGGCGCCGCTTGCCCGGCGGTTGTCAGCGTAGTGCTTGACGGCCTGTCAAGGCTCAGGCAGGAGTGGGCAGGGGCTCCTGCGGCCAGTTGAGGACCTTGGCGCCGAGCACCGCGGCCTGCAGGGTGAAGCGGTGCGCGGGGTCGGCCGGGTCGTAGCCGGTCAGCGTCTTGACCCGGGCCAGGCGGTAGGTGACGGTCCGTACGGACACGTGCAGCCGTTTCGCCGATTCGGTGGCTACCGCACCGGTGGCGAAATAGGCCTCCAGGGTGTCGAGCAGCGGCCCGGCGCCGCCGCGAGCCCGCGTGAGTGGGGTGAGTACCGCCTGGACGAGGTCCACGATGGCGGGTTGGTCGCGCAGCAAGACCCGGTAGATGAGCAGGTCGTGGGCGTTGATGACCGGAGTGTCGGTGTGCAGCCGGCCGGCCATGGTGAGTGCCTCGCGAGCCTCCTCGTAGGAGCGGGCGATGCCGTATACGCCGGGATGGGCGCGGCCGACCGCGACCCGCCACGGACGCCCGCGGCGCAGCCGACTCAACTCGCCGTGCATGAGCCGGCCGAGCTCGTTGCTCGCGTCCAGCTCCGGCGACACCCGGCCCGCCGCTCCAGCGTCGGCCGGTGCCAACACCACGAGCAGGCCGTCCTTGGTGGCGACCAGGACGTCACGGTCGCCGAGCCGGTCGAACATGACCGCCTCCAGGGCACTGATCGCCGCATCGGCGTCCGGCAACCGCCGGCTCGGTGCGGCCAGCGCCACCTGATGCACCCGGGCCAGGTCAAGCCCGAACGGTTCGGCCCGTTCCACTAGAGCTCCCAGGTCGGAGTCGCCGCGCAGCAGATCGTCGATCAGCTCCCGGCGCAGTGACTCCTCGCGGCGCACCAGGTCGCGCCGGGCGAGCGCATAGCCTTCGGCGAGAGTCGCGACCGCGTCGTCGACCACCTGCAGGACGGCCGTCGCGGCCGCGCGCACGGCCTCCCGGTCGCGGGAACGCACCACCATCGGCAGGTCCTGCCATAGCCGCCGCGCTGCGGACAGATAGAGCTGCACTACCTTTCCCGCGGAGATGCCCTGCTCGGCGGCTTGCCGTCCGAGCAGACCGACGGCGTCCAGCTCTCGGCGCTTGGCCCGGCGTCCGTGGGTGGCCGCGTCGGCGAGCAGCGGCAGATAGTCGCCGAGCAACTCCACCGGGACCCCGCCGGCGTCGCGGCTGGCTCCTTCGGCGACGTCGATCAGCCACGCGTCCTCAGGTTCCGGTGTTGCGGGCCTGCGACCGCCGCGCCGCCGAACGTTGTCGGTCATCTCCGCCTCACCTTCGGACCACTGATGCCACCGCACCCCGCCGGCTCGGTTGCCGTCCGCTGTGGCGGGCCGGGCTGGCGACGCTCAGAAGCTCCATCAGCCATTGTTGCCGACCATCGGCAGTCTAGACCCGCCTGGTCTGTGCACCGCGACCCTGCCGAGACCCGGTCCGCCGCGGCGATGATGGAGGCCAACCCGCAGGTCAGACCCGCCGCTCCGGCGTGGGCGCGCGGGCCTCGACGGAACTACCCGGCAGCCGCAAGTCCGTGGGTTCCGAATGGAAGGAGAAGAAACGCCATGCAGGTTCGCAAGTTCCATCTTGTACCGGCCGTCGCCATTACGGCTGTGCTCGTCCTGGCCGTCACCTTACTTCTGGTGCGCGGTCTGGCCGACGCGTTGTTGATGATCGCTGCCGTCGCGGTGCTGGCCGCCATGTACATGCTGCGGCGCTACGCCCGCGCCGAGACGATCTACCACCGCGCCGACGACCAGGCCACGGCACGCCACCGAGAGGCACCACCCCCGGCCCCCGCGACCGCGCGGTCCACACGACCATCGGCGACAGGGAAGGAGCGGCATGACGACCTGGCGGGTACACCATGTGATGACCAGCAAGGTGATCACCGCACCCCACGACGCATCGGTGGCGGAGATCGTCGCCCTGCTGACCGAACGGCAGATCACTGCCGTGCCGATCGTCGACCGGTTCGACGTCGTGCTCGGCATCGTCTCCTGGACCGACCTGCGGAGGAAGATCGACCTCGCCGCACCGGACGACGAAACCCCCGTCGGCTGGTGGCGCCGGCGACTGCCGGCGCAGGTGGAATGGCCGCGGGGCACCGCCGTGGAAGTGATGAACGCACCGGCACTGACCATCGGAGCCGACACGTCGTTGCCGGCCGCCGCCCGGGTCATGTACCGGCGCGGCGTCGGCAGGCTGCTGGTCGTCGACAGCGACAGCAGACTGCGGGGCATCGTCACCAGATCGGACCTCCTGAAGGTCCACGCCCGCTTGGACGCCGTCATCCGGGAAGAGGTGATGCGGCAGGTCGTAGGCCGCACGCCGCAGATCCGGCCCGGGACGGTCCAGACCACCGTCGACGACGGCGTGGTCACCCTTCACCGGGCGTACCACCCACAAGACGACCGCCGTCGCCGTGGCGAGGCTGACCGCGACGGTCCCCGGCGTCACCGACGTCGTCGACCTGCTCACGTTCGACGTCGACGACACCGTCACGGCCGCACCCGAGGCGACCGAGCGTCGCCCGTTCCGCGGTTTGCGGACCGCCCGGCCGCCGGCCCGGTCCCCCCACGCGCTACCGGTGGACCGGCAGCTGACCACGACCAGAGCGTGACCAGCTACGGAACTGGGCGGGGACCGACATCAGGCCGCGCACTGGTTGTTGCCGACGATCGGCAAACAACGAGGAGAAAGTTCGCCGTCGCGGACCGTAGTCGGCCCGCGCCCCCGCAACGATAATTGACGTAGCAAATAAATCTGTTGAATAGGACTGCGGTACGGGTGCCCGCCCGGCCTTGGACAGTCCGGGGAGGTGCCGAGATGCAGTGGCAGGTCGAAGACGTCATGACACGCGAGGTGATCACCGTGGGTGTGGACACCCCGGTCGGTCAGATCGCGAGTCTGCTCGATCGCGAGGACATCAGCGCCGTACCGGTGACTGCCCCGACGGGCGGAGTACTTGGTGTTGTCTCCCAGGCCGACCTGCTCGTCGGCGTCGCCGACGGCGAGCGGGACAACCCGCGAGGGGGCCGGCCGAAGGGAAGGGCCACGGCTGTGCGAGCGGGGGACCTGATGACCACCCCGGCACTGTCCATCGACGCTGATGCGTCGCTGACCCAGGCGGCCAGGACCATGCAGAGCCGCAATGTCCATCGGTTGCTGGTCACCAGTCCGGAGGGGCGACTGCTCGGCGTGGTGTCCCGCGGTGATCTGCTGCGCCCGTACGCGCGCAACGACGCGGAGATCCGACGCGAGGTCGAAGCGGAGTTGCGTCGCCGGCTGTGGATCCGCCCGGAGCAGGTCGGGGTGCGCGTCCACGAGGGCACGGCCACGCTGACCGGCGCGGTCGGCCGGCACTCCACCGCCGACATCGTCACCCGCGTGGTCACCGCGGTGCCCGGCGTCACGAAGGTAATCAACCGCATCCGGTACGACTTCGACGACGCCGAACTGGTGCGCTCCACCGTCAGCCGCACCCACCCGTTCAGCGCTGAACCGTTCCACCCCGGGAAGCAGCGTCGGCGCGGCCGTATCCCGCTCACCAGGGGCAGCAGGCACAGACAGCGCCAAGAAGCCTGAGCCAACCCGCGCGGCGGAGTCCAGGCGTTCGTCACCTGAATCCACCATCGGCTCGTCCCGTGCACCGGGACGGGCCGCGTACGCCGGTCCTAACCCGGCGAGCCCGAACCTTTGAGGTGCCAGGACGAAGCCGTTCAGCTTCGCCCTTTTCGCTGTCCGGCTTCCGCAATCACAGGATGGATCATGAGCATCGATACCGACGTCCCCGACCACGGCCGCTTCGCGCAGGTGCACGCGTCGCTGAGTGAGGAGTTCGCGCTGCAGACGGCGCGGCTGAGAGAGTTCACGCAGCTCGACGCCGACACCGGCGACCCCGGCGAGGCGTACCAGCGGGCGGCACTGCAGGCTGTCACCCGGCGCGCGCTGGAACAGATCACCGGCGCGCTGCACCGGATCACCGAGGGCACCTACGGACGCTGCGAGAAATGCGGCACCTCGATCCCCGCCGAGCGCCTGGCGGTGCTTCCGCACGCCCGGTTCTGCGTGCCCTGCCAGCAACGACACAACGGGTAGACGTACCGGGGCGGCACTGGTTGCCGATCGTCGGCAACCAGCACCGGCTGTTCTTCTCCGGTCACTCATCCTGCACACCCGCCGCCGATCAACAACGATGGAAGCCCGTACCAGCTGAGACCGCGACAACAAGCCGCGGCTCACCCTTCGAAAGGAGCCGGGATGACCGTGCCCGCAACGCCGGCGTCCCCACCCGTTCAGACCAACCGGAACAATGCCGCCGTCGCACCGACGGCGCTCGCCGTGGACCTCGGCAGCCGCACCGTCGGGGTGTGGGCGGCACACCGCGGCACGATCAGCGGCTCCTGGGATGACGAGTCCGCCGCCACCGGCACCCTGGTGCGCCGGGGCCGCGTCGTCGACATCGACGGCTGCGCGAGTCTGCTGACGCACCTCGTCCGCCGCTACCCGCTGCCCGTGCCCGACGGCGCCGTGGTCGTGGCCTGCCGGCCGGTGCTGGCCACCGAGGCCGACCAGGAGGCCACCCGCCGCGTGCTCGACGCCGTCTTCGCACCCACGCGGCTGGTGTTCATCGACACCGTCCGGGCCGCCGCCGTCGGCTCGGGCGCGGCCGCCGGCACCCTGCTGGTCGTCGACACCGGCGCCGAGCTGACCGAGTTCGCCCTGCTGCAGGACGGCCGCGTCCGCGCCGCCCGCCGCACCGAGATCGGCACCCAGGACCTCACCCGCAGCGCCACCGTGGATCTGATCGGCGACAACGTCCTGCGCCACATCGACGACCTGCGCGCGGGCCCCGACGCGTCAGCTGTGGTCACGGCGCTGGCGCGGGGAATCCTGCTGGTGGGTGACGGTGCCGTGCATCCCGGGCTGGCCACCGCCGTCTCCGGCATGCTGCGGGTACGCGTCCACCGGGCGGCCGCACCCCGCACGGCCGCGCTCAACGGCGCCGGCCTGGCCGCGATGTCACTGCTGCGCCACCGCTGACCACCCGTCCACCTTGGAACTCGTGCTCCTGGAGGCATCACATGACCGCTGCGCTGCACGACGCGACCCATCCGTCCGCGGAGCCGATGGAGCTGCTCCGCGCCATGCTGGAGGAACAGTTCGCCGTCCACACCGCCCGGCTGACGCAGCTGACAGTGTACGCCCGCCTGCCTCGGCACGGGGGTTACGACCCCCGGACCCTGGATGGGCTCGCCGAGTCGTCCCGTCAGCGGATCGCCCAGACGGCTCACGCGCTCAAGCGCATGTCCGAAGGCACCTACGGAACCTGCGCGGACTGCCACAAACCGATCCCGCTGGGCCGGCTCCGCGCCATGCCCCACGCCACCAACTGCGCTTTCTGCGAGCGACGCCGTCCGGAAACCCTGGTGAACGAGGGCTGAGGCCGTCCGGGACTGCGGTGTGCCGGGCATCAAGCCAGCCAGCCTCTCCCTCGCCGCAGCCGGAGCCAGCCCGCACGCCACGACGCCCGTCACACTCCGAGCTTCTGCAAGATCCACAACACGATCGCTCGGACCGCGCCCGAGACGGCTTCGGACAGCACGGTGGGCAGGTCCGAGATTTCAGCAATGTCGGGGCGGTGCGCTGGCTCGCGGTCGCGGCTGCCTGGTGAGGTGAGCCGGATCAGGCGACGGCGCTCGACCCGCGCCGCAGAGCGGGGCCCAGATCCCGGCGATGTTCGTCGGCGCCACCGGCAATGACTGGCTTCTCAGGTGTGTGCCGTCGCCAGGCGCCCGATCATGCACCGTTGCCGATGCGGCAACAGACGTCGCACGACGATGAAGCGGCCCAACGGCACGTCGTGGCCCGGCAGCAGGACATTGTCGGGCTCAGCGACATCGGCGACGGTGCACGGGTACACCGCCTGGCCGAGACCCCCGCTCGGTGGTCATGTCCACGACTCCCCGGCCTGCTCGACACCGCTGCAGGTGCTACGTGAGCCGCCAGCCTCAGGACGCCGCCATCCCGAAGATTCAGGCCGGGCGCAGGTTCAAAGGCAGCACTGCGTCCATGACCAGTTCTGTATTCACGGGCGCCCAACAACAGCACGCGCACGGATGATTCTCCAGTCGCCTATGTGCTGAGGCGGTGGGTGAGGGCGGTGTGGCGACGGCCGGCGCCGACGGTCCGCACCGCGGCGGCGAGGGCGCGGCGGGAGCCGACCAGGACGACGAGTTGTTTGGCACGGGTGATGGCGGTGTAGAGCAGGTTGCGTTGCAGCATCATCCAGGCGCTGGTGGTCAGCGGGATGACCACTGCGGGGTATTCCGATCCCTGGGAGCGGTGGATGGTCATCGCGTATGCGTGGGCCAACTCGTCGAGTTCGTCGAAGTCGTAGTCGATCTGTTCGTCCTCGTCGGTGCGTACGGTCAGGGTTTGCTCGTCGGGGTCGAGGGCCGTGACGACGCCGACGGTGCCGTTGAACACGCCGGCCTGGCCCTTGTCGTAGTTGTTGCGGATCTGGGTGACCTTGTCGCCGACCCGGAACACCCGGCCCCCGGCCCGCCGCTCCGGCGCACCCTCCCGGGATGGGGTGAGCCGTTGCTGCAGCAGCGTGTTGAGGGCGCCGGACCCGGCCGCACCGCGGTGCATGGGGGTGAGGATCTGGATGTCGCGGCGCGGGTCAAGACCGAACTTGGCCGGGATACGGGTATACGCGACGTCGACGGTCAGCTCGGCCGCGGCTTCGGTGTCCTCGCACGGGAACAGGAAGAAGTCCCGCATCCCCTCGAGGATCGGCGGGCGGCCGGCGTTGACCCGGTGCGCGTTGCTGACCACCCCGGAGTCGGCCGCCTGCCGGAACACCTTGGTCAACCGCACCCGCGGGATGCTGTCGGCCGCCAGCAGATCGCGCAGCACCTCCCCGGCACCGACCGACGGCAGCTGGTCGACGTCGCCGACCAGCAACAGATGCGCGCCCGGCGGGACCGCCTTGATCAGCTTGTTCGCCAAGATCAGGTCCAGCATGGAGGCCTCGTCCACGACCAGCAGGTCGACGTCGAGGGGGTTGTCCCGGTCGTAACTGGCCTCGCCGCCGGGTTGCAGCTGCAGCAGCCGGTGCACCGTCGCGGCCGGCTGGCCGGTCAGCTCGGCGAGGCGTTTCGCCGCCCGCCCGGTCGGCGCGACCAACAGGACCTTGGCTTTCTTCGCCGCGGCGAGCTCCACGATCGAGCGAACAGTGAAGCTCTTGCCACAGCCCGGCCCGCCGGTCAGCACCGCCACCTTCGACGTCAACGCCAGCCGGACCGCTTCCTCCTGCTCGGGCGCCAGGTCGGTGCCCGTGCGCACCTTCAGCCAGGCGAGGGCCTTGGCCCAGTCCACGCCGGCGAAGTGCGGCATCCGGTCGGCCCGGCCGTGCAGCAGGGCCAGCAGCGCGTTGGCCAGGGAGATCTCGGCCCGGTGGAACGGGACAAGGTAGATCGCCTGCTCTTCGTCCTCGGGGAACCTCTCCCGGACAACGCCCTCCTCCGCGACCAGGTCGTCCAGGCAACGCGCAGCCAGGCCGCCGGGCACGTCGAGGATCTTGGTGGCTTCCGCGACCAGCTGGTCGGCGGGAAGGTAGCAGTGGCCGTTGTCGGTGGCCTGCGACAGCGTGTACTGCAAGCCGGCTTTCACCCGTTCGGGGCTGTCGTGCGGAATCCCGACCGCCTGCGCGATCGTGTCGGCCGTCTTGAACCCGATCCCCCACACGTCCGCGGCCAACCGGTACGGCTCGGTCTTCACCACGTCGATCGACTTCTCGGCGTACTTCTTGTAGATCCGCACCGCGATCGACGTCGACACCCCGACGCCCTGCAGGAAGACCATCACCTCCTTGATTGCCTTCTGCTCCACCCAGGCCGCGGTGATCTTCGCCGTACGCTTCGGGCCCAGCCCCGGCACCTCCGCCAGCCGACCGGGCTCCTCCTCGATCACCCGCAGCGTGTCCTCGCCGAAGTGCTCGACGATCCGCTCGGCGAACACCGGCCCGATCCCCTTGATCAGTCCCGAGCCCAGGTAGCGGCGGATACCCTGAATCGTCGCCGGCAACACCGTGGTGTACGAGACGACCTCGAACTGCCGGCCGTACTGCGCGTGCGACGACCACCAGCCCCGTAACCGCAGGCTCTCCCCCGGCTGCGCCCCCAACAACGCACCCACCACCGTCAACAGGTCCGAACCGCGGCCGGTCGCCACCCGGGCCACTGTGTACCCGGTCTCCTCATTCACATACGTCAACCGCTCCAGCACCGCCTCCAACACCTGCGGCGCCGGACGGGACGACCCACCCGCCGACACGCCCCCATCCTGCCCTGCCACCCAGCAACGAACGAAAGCCGGAAGACCTACAGAACCAATCACCCGGCCACGGCACGTCGAGCCGACGTTTCCACCCCGATTGCCAAACAGCTACGCGCTGGGCGGGTCGTTCCCCAAGACCACAGGAATCCTGCAGACAGTGACTGGCCAGACGCCGCCTATAGCATCCTAGGAACCTGGACCAGGTCATCTAACGCTGCTGGAGCAACAAATCTTCGGGGCATTTCGGGAGCTCGACGCATAACCCAATTCTTAAAAATAGAGCACACTGATACATTCTCAGTCGCACTCCGATGGCACGGATGGAATCATAGAACCGCAGGAGCAACACGCGGTCAAGCCTAATGAGCTACCCTCCACGGGGTCAGAATGAGTGCACGGACCAGCCCTTTGCCGTTGAAAACCAACTCACATCAGCTGATCTACCTCGCTGGGACAATTCCCGTTCAGGTCGGCCTTCCCGGCGGCGACTACATCAGTCGATTCACTCGTCTCTCGCCCTTTAGCTCAAACGTCGACAACCCGATCGAGTGTCATCCACCAGTTGCCGCCCGTTGACCTACGCGCCCTCGCCGAACCCTCCGCCGCCATCCTCATCCATGACCCTGGTATTACCGATGCGCTCACCCCGAGGCATATGCGCTTTCCAAGATCACAAATGCGGCTCGCGTCAATCACTCCGGAGTTGATATCCGACTTGGCGCCTCAGCACCTAGCCTGGTTTTAATGCATCGTCGACCACCTAACGTGATGAGACACGTTGAAAAGAGGGCAGCGATGAGCGACACCACCGACCGATCAGGCGTCGATGAGATCCTCACCCTTGACGAAGTCGCCAAGATCCTAAAGATCCCTATCGGCACGCTTAGGAAATGGCGCTCCAACAGCGAAGGACCGAAGGGTTTCCGCGTCGGCAAATACGTACGCTACCGACGCTCCGCCGTCGAACAATTCGTGTCCGAGCGGGAGAGCAAGGAAAACGACTTGTAACAAGGCGCTCTAACACTGACGCCCTACCAACAACAGCCAACAAGACGCGCCAACGAGTGGGCGAACCAATAACCTGCCGGGTAACACCCGTCGGCAGGCTCCACTCGGTGTAGGAGTTTCAGCAGCTCAGCACCACTATACGTCACGTCAGCGAGCGACTTCAGGCTGCCAGCCAATTTAATTGGTTCAGCTTCGACACGGAGACCGGAACCACCCTCAGCGCGTGGAGATCACCGCGTTTTACCGGGTGGACTACTTCGATCCATTCGCGGCCACCGCCGTCGGCCAAGGCCCACTGCATCCCTCGCAAATACCGCAGATCAAAGCCCGCGTAGTACAGCGTCCTGCCGACACGGACGTTGCGCCCGTGCAAACGCAGCTCCGCCGGATCGACGCCCCGATCGATCAAGTAGGCAAACACTGCACCGGCCGAGCGATACAAAGGGCTGGACTCCGGCCAACGACCCCACAGGTGTTCCTCGACCACTGGATGCAGGAGGTGACGGATCTCCGGCTCAGGGAGCGTCAGCCGCTCCACTACGATCGCGCCGCTATCGATGGCCTCAACGAAGTGCTCGCGGTGCAAACGCGGCAGCCACCTGTCCAGCCCTTCGAACTGCGGTAGCATCGCGTGCCGCTCCGCCCTGCCAGCTGCCGGATCCGCCTTGATCGCGTGAAGCCGCTCCAGCGCAGTGCTCAAGTCGTCGCCACGACGCCACAACAGCGTCATCGGGAAGTCGGCCCTCTCGTGGCCGTTGAAGATGAACTGCACGCCGCGCTTGTGTCCCACCAACGGCCGACGCAGTGGGACGTACCCGTCGCGCCCGTCGCTTATCGCGTCAACGAACGCCGAGGACCACTCCCAGTCCTTGTCGAACTCCACGTCCAGGTCGACGTCGCCCGGCTGCAGAGCGCCCCGCGCGAAGGATCCGAAGACATAAACCTCCCGGATCAAGCTCAGTGGTCGCTCCCCCCGGCCCTCCAGCAGATGCCCCAGCACGTCCTCGACCAGCGCCACCGCCCGCGAGCGCTCCATGGACTCCCCACCTCCCGTTGTCAGCCGCAGCTCCGCAGGTAGACCGAACCACGCGGAAGCGAGCCTGGGCAGGCCAATACGGGTTGCCTGCCCAGCCTCGCCCTCGCCGACGGCGTGCATTGTCGTGAACACCCTGACTCAAGAAAAGGGCACGTACCGCGGAGCGCGGTTCGCTCCTTCATCCTCAGCCAGGAACCGCCACAGCTGAAGATGTCTCCGGTAGTCCGGGGTTGTCCCACCTTCACCACAGCCAGGAACGGCCGCCGAGCACGGTGGGCTATCGCCGCCGACCCTCCGCTCACGCACACCGACCGACACCCATCTGAACATGGCGTGGCCGCTGTCTACAACGGACGCGCCGGCTCGTCGACACTCGGGCGGACGGTGTATGACGTGATTCGGTCACATTCGTATTTCTCGGCGAATGCCTGTCCCTGCAAGTCCGCGCCGCTTTGATCGAACGTCTTTTTCTCTGCGGTTGTCTCCTTACCGCATCTCAACGGGACAACTCCAGACAACTATCCACGCCATTCTTCCGCTGCGATCATGGATGTTGGTCAGTTAGCCACCGGCCTACCGCCACCCGGCCGGCACCGAACCCGAGGAGGAGGTGATGGACAAGCAGTACACCTACGCCGAGGCGGCCATCGTCCTGCGGGTCGCCGAAAGCACTCTGCGAAGGTGGGTCTCGAAAGGGCAGATGCCCTGTCACCGGGCCGGCCGGCTGGTGCGCTTCACGGAGGCAGACCTCACCGCAGCCTTGAAGCCATCACCTGCCACCGACTCAAAGAGGCCGCTACGCCGCGCGGGCCGACGCCAGCACCGATAGCGCCGACCGCCCTGCACTCGCACATCCGAAGCAGCGCCGCCCCGTCGAGGGCGGCGCTGCTGTCTACTACACGCCAGGACGGTAGGTGTCGGCTCCGGCACCTCGGGGAGCGAACGGGCCGACCTCCAGGCCCACCAGTCCAGAGACGGCTTCCTTAACCTTCGGGTGATGCCGGCGGGTGCTGTGCACGTAGATGTCGAAGGTTGTGCTCACCCGCTTGTGACCGGCGATCGTCCGCAGCGTCATCAGATCCACGCCCTCGGAAGCCAGCCACGTCAGCAGCGAGTGCCGCAACCCGTACATCGTCATGCGCTTGCGCAAACCCTTCGCCTCCGCCAGCGCACGGATCTTCTTCCACCGGTCGTCGTAGAAGACCTCGTAGCGCCAGTGCCCTCCCTTGGGGGCGGTGAAAACGAACGCGTCTCGGCCCTTGCCGCCGCAGCGAACCTCCAGGACTTTCATCACCTGATCCGGCACGGGAATCTCCCGATAGCCGTCCTTGGTCTTCGGCCGCGCGATCACCTTCCACTTGAAGTTCTCCTTGCGCAGCACCTGCATGATGCTGACCGTGCCACGGTCAAAGTTCACCGCCCGTACCGGCAGCCCAGCCGCCTCACCCCAGCGCATGCCCGTGGCCAACAGCATCAACAGCAGATCAGCCGCGCTCGGGTCGACCTCGTAACCGGCCTCGATGACGAACGCGGCCTCCTGCTGATCCTCAACGATCTCCCGCTCCGGACGGTTACGCTCCGGCAGCTTGAGACCCTTGAGAGGGTTGTACGTCCGCAGCGGCGGCTCGTCGTCCTCACCAGGCAGGCAGGCTGCCTCGAAGATCGGTGACACGGTCTCGCCGCGGATGTTTTGGATCGTCTTCGCGGACAGCCGCTTGGCGAGCAGCCCTTCCTGCCACAGGCGCATCTCCCGCCGGGTGATCTCCACGATCGGACGTTCCCCGATGACCGGGAAGACATGCACCCGCAGACGCTCGAGGTATTTGCGCTTGGTCTCCGGGTTCGGCTTGACCAGCCGGTCGAGGTACTCCAGCGCGAACGCCTCGAACGTCACAACCGGCTGCGGCTCCTCGACCGGCGCCGGTGACACGACGGCGCCCGGCACGAGATAGGCGAAACCTTTCGCGATCAGCACGTCGGCCGGCGGCCACTGGTGCCCGTACACCTCGACCAAAGCCTTGAACTGCTTCGCGTCCGTGTGCACGTCGAAGGTGGTGCCGTCCTGGGCACCGGTTCCTCCGGTACGCCACTTCACCCGATAACTGGTGGTCTTACCGTCCTTGGTCTTTCGGGTCTCGATGGAGGCCATCGCGCTGTCTCCCAGCTGCCATGGCGACCCCTGCCGTTGCCAGAAACGAGCCCCGCCAGAAGGCGATGTTCCCACCGTGTTCCCACGGCGACCCTGCTCCGGAAACGATTACGGCCGCCGACCATATAATCGCTGGTCAGCAGCCACATCACATAGACAAGTATCTGTGTCCGGAGGGGGACTTGAACCCCCACGTCCGATAAAGGACACTAGCACCTCAAGCTAGCGCGTCTGCCATTCCGCCACCCGGACAAGGTGAGCACAGCATAACCAGGCCGACCTGCGGCTTGCACCCGCAACCGGCTGCCCGGCGGGCTGCACAGAAGAAGACTGTACACGCCCCGAACCCGGCCCTCACCGGCCACCCCTGGCCCGGACATACCGGCACAGCTCGCGGCGGGACGCGGCACTTCGTGACTGCCCGTACTGGCGTCGCCGCATCGTTGCGGGCAGCATGGCCTGCGTGTCTCAGCCGTCCCCGCTTCTCGCCGCCCGGCAGCGTGCGCAGGCCCTCGCCGATTCCGGCGATCTGGGTCAGGCGCGCGCTGTGCTTGAGCATGCCGTCGACCTGGGCCGGGCCAATCTCGGCGAGGATGACCCTGACGTGCTTCTTACCGCACAGCAGCTTGCCGCCGTCCATCAGCGGGCCGATGATCCGTCCGCCGCTCGCCGGGTGCTCGAGGAGGCCTACGCCGCCGGGCAGTGGCGGCTCGGTGACACCGATCCGGTCATGCTGGGAATCTCGTTCGACCTCGGCGTGGTCGCCGAGGAGATGGAGAACCGGCACGAGGCCCGGCGCGCTTTCGGCCGGGTGGCCGCGCACGGCCCGGCCGTGCTCGGCGCCGATCACTGGGCCGTCGTCCGTGCGCGCTCCTACCTGGGTGAAGAGCCCGCGACGGTGCGCATGGAGGTGCCCGCCGAGCAACTGCGACGTTTCCAGCGCGCGACCCAGGACCAGCAAGCACCGGTACGCCCTCAGCCGCCCGTGACGGAGCCCCCGCCCCCGTCGGTCCCCGAACGGCCGAGTCACCCCGTACCCCCTGCATTTGAAGGGCCTGGGCCGCCGCCGGCCGGAGGTTTTCCGAGCGACGGCTACCCGCCGCTGCTCGAGCCCGGTTACTCCGGGCAGGCCGGCTACGAGCAGCCGCACCCGATGCCGCAGATCGCCTCCGCGCCACCTGTCGCCGCGCCCGTGCCGGCAAAAAGTGGCGATTCGGCGTACTCGCGGAGGGCTCCCGCCATTTTCGCGGCGATCGCCGCGGTTTGTGGGGTGATCATCGCCGTGGTCGCGCTGGTGGTCGTGCTGGCCGATCGCGGTGACGATCCGGCCTCTGATGTGCCAACTCTCAGTGGGCCCGCCCCTAGCGATGTGCGCATGCGTGATTACGGATCGTCGGTCAAGCTGTCCTGGGCCGATCCCGCCAACGGTCGCGCCTCGTTCGTGGTCACCGGTGGGCGCCCCGGCGAACAGCTGCGGCCGATGGGTCAGGTCGGGCCCACCTCGACCTCTTTCGATCTCAACGGCCTCAACGCTGACCTGGACTATTGTTTCGCGATCGTGGCCGTCTACACCACCAGTCAGTTCGCTACCTCGCCGCAGCTCTGCACCAGTCGGTCGCCGGGCTCCGGCGAGCCCACGCCGAGCAAGCGATGATCACTCTCGGCGATCATCACTATCCACAACCGTGACTCGCCGGGTGTCCACAGCAGCCGCCGTCCCCCTATGATGGCCAGCGTCCTGAACGGGGCGCCGCCGGCGAACGGGGAGGTAGGCAGGCCGTGGCCAGTGCAGATGTCGTGATCGGCCAACGCAAGCGCCGGTGGCGCAGTCGTGGTGGCCTCGTCACCATGGGCACTGTCCTGAGTCTCGTCACGGGTCTGGGGCTCACCGTTCTCGGCCTGGGCGCCGCCGACCAGGCCGTCGCCAGCTACGACGCCGCCTCCTGGGTGTGGAGCAAGACCAAGGGTGAAGCCGCCCGGATCAACGGCGTCACCGCCCGCGTCGACACCCGGGTCAACGTGCCCCACGCGCGCGGCCACCAGGTCCAGGTCTCGCAGAACGACCGCTTCGTCATCCTGCGCGACCCGCAGACCGGCGTCATCAGCTCGATGGATCTCACCTCGCTGCAGGTCTTCGTCAACCCGACCCCGACCACCAGCGGCATCGGCGTCAGAGTCGCGCTGCACGAGGATGCCGCCTTCGTCATCGACGCCGTGCAGGGCGAGGTGCGCCAGCTCGACCCGCGCTCGCTGACCCCGATCGGCCAGTCCCTGCGCTATCCGCCCGGCATCACCGGCGGGGTCTTCGACGGCGAGGGCCGGCTGTGGATCGCCGTGCCCAGCGAGGGCACTGTGTCCGCGATCACCGCCGCGCCCCTGCCGGACGGTTCCGCGACCGGCGGCACCGGTGGCGGCCAGACCGCCGCCGGTCCGGCGCAGGTCCGCACCGAGTCGGTCGCCGCGGCCAGCCACGACCTGGCCATCTCCACCCTGGAGACCGGCGTCGCGGTGCTCGACCGCACCACCAACCAGCTGACCACGTTCCGCGGCGACCAGCGGGCCGACCACGAGCTCCCGCTGGCCGGTCCCGGCACGCTGCCCGAGCACACCGACGGCGAGGTCGTGCCGGTCACCGTCCCCGACGCCCGCCACGTGTACGCGGTGCCTCAGGCCGGCGATGTCGCAGACTTCGTGGTGCCCGGTGACGGCGGCGAGTTGCAGCCCGCGGTGGCCTGGAAGGGCTTCTTCTACATCGCCGACGAGTCCACCGGCACGGTGCACGTGTTCGACGCCGCCGGGCGCCAGCAGAAGGGCATCGACTTCAAGGACCCCGGTGGCCCGCTCGAGCTCGAGGTCCGCGAAAACTACCTGTTCATCAACGCGCCGGGCTCGTCGACCGCCCGGGTCGTCGACAACTCCCACCAGGTGCGCGTCGTCGACAAGTACGCCGACGATGTGCTCGGTGGCGACCCGCCGCCCACCCCGCCGGCCCCGCCGCCGCCCCCGCCGAAGCCGAAGAAGCCGCAGGCGAGCAAGCCGGGCGCGCCGCGCAACGTGCGCGCCGCCGCCGGCAACGCCGAGGTCCGGGTCTCCTGGCGGGCGGCTCCGTCGAACGGCGCGGAGATCACCAGGTACGTGGTCGTGGGCGCGGACAAGACCTTCCAGGTCGGCGCCAACCAGCGCTCGCTCAATGTGACCGGTCTGGTCAACGGCGAGACCTACAAGTTCGCCGTGCACGCCGTCAACAAGAAGGGCGACGGCCCGGCCCGCACCAGCAACGCGGTGCGCCCGACCGCCGAGGTCCCCGACGCCCCCACGGCCGCGACGGCCGAGGCGAAGCCGGACGGCACGGTCAGCGTCAGCTGGCCGGCGGCGAACGGCCAGGGCCTGGAGATCGAGCGGTATGCGGTGACGGCGGTCAGTGACGGCACGTCAGCACCCCTCGCCGAGGTCAAGGGCGCGACCACGTTGACCGTCAAGGACGGCGAGCTGGAATACGGCAAGCAGTACGCGTTCACGGTCGTCGCGATCAACGAGCGCGGCGCCGGCTCGAAGGCCTCGCCGATCAGCAACAGCGTCGTGCCGTTCGCCAAGCCGGGCCGACCGGAGAACATCGACGCGGCGACCGTCAGCGACAAGGCCGGCACGATCCAGGTCACCTGGACGGCGCCGGCGGAGAACGGCCGGCCGATCACCAAGTACCTAGTGGCGGCGGGCGGCAAGACCACCGAGGTCGCCGACGGCACCGGCGTCACGCTGAACGGCTTCGCCACCGGCGAGACCGTGTCGGTCGAGGTGCGCGCGGTCAACGAGGCCGGCGAGAGCGAGCCGGCCACCGCCACCGCGAAGACGCTGTCGAAGCCGGTCGTGACGGTCACCGGATCCTCCGCGACGTTCAACGCCGCGACCGTGACCTTCAGCGTCAACGCCGGCGGCGCCAAGGCCACCTGCACGGTGAAGGCCTCGAACGGCGGCGGCTCCGCGACCGGCAGCTGTTCCAGCCTGACGGTGAAGAGCCTCAAGCCCAGCACCGATTACACCCTCACCGTGACCGCGCAGACCGCGGCCGGCGCCAGCGACCCGAAGGCCCGCAAGCAGGCGACCGACGACCTGTACGGCACCGCCACCTGCAAGAACGGCGAGAACGGCGAGACCGCGACCTACTGCGACAAGGACCGCGATGGCCGCAACGGCAACGAGATCTTCGCCGGCACCTCGCAGGAGGGCAGGCAGGTCGGCTGGGCCAAGCCCGGCACCCGACTCTTGGCATATTGCAAGAAGAGGGGCGAGGAGGTCTACGCCTACATCTACAACAACGACAAGCGCAGCACCTGGTGGGTGCAGGTGAACTACGAGGGTAAGAACTACATCCCGTTCGCGTGGCTCAACCTCGACGGCGGCGACGACATCAACGACCTGCCCACCTGCTGAGGACCCACCTGTGAGCATCGAACCGCTGCCGCCGCAGCACATCCAGGGCTTCGCCACCGTGGCGGCGCAGCTCGCCGACCGGATCGGCACCGTCGTGCTGGGCAAGCCCGAGGTCGTGCGGCTCGCGCTCACCGCGTTCTTCGCCCAGGGGCATGTGCTGCTCGAGGACGTCCCCGGCGTCGGCAAGACCACCCTGGCCCGGGCGATAGCCGCGGCCGTGCGCGGGCAGTGGCGGCGCATCCAGTTCACGCCCGACCTGCTGCCCTCGGATGTCTCCGGCGTGACGATCTTCAACCAGGCGAGCCGCGGCTTCGAGTTCCACCCGGGCCCGGTGTTCGCCAACATCGTCATCGCCGACGAGATCAACCGCGCGTCGCCGAAGACCCAGTCGGCGCTGCTGGAGGTCATGGAGGAGCGCCGGGTCACCGTCGACGGTGTGCCGCATCCGGTCCCGCAGCCGTTCCTGGTGGTGGCGACGCAGAACCCGGTCGAGATGGACGGCACCTACCGGCTGCCGGAGGCCCAGCTCGACCGCTTCCTGGTAAAGCTCTCGGTGGGCTATCCCGCCGAGGAGGTCGAGGTCGAGGTGCTGCGTGGGGCGGCGCTGCGCTCCCCGGACGCGTTGGAGCCGGTCACCGACACGGTCACCGTGGGCGAGATGGTGCGGATGGCGCTGCGGGTGCACATCGCCGACCCGCTCTACACGTACGCGGTCCGCCTGGCCGCCGCGACCCGGGACCATCCGCAGGTCCGGGTCGGGGTCAGCCCCCGTGGCGTGATCGCGCTGACCCGCGCGGCGTCGGCGTACGCGCTGATCAACGGCCGCGGCTACGTGCTGCCCGAGGACTTCAAGGCGCTGATCGGGCCGGTCTTCGCCCACCGCGTGCTGCTGTCGCCGGACGCCCAGTTGCGCGGGGTGACGGCGGCCGAGGTCCTCGACGACGCGGTCCGGTCGGTCCCGGTGCCCCTGCCGGACAACCAGCGCGTCAAGGCATGAGTGAGCGCACCGAGCGGCACCCGGCCGCGCCGGACAGCGGCCTCGCAGGCGAGGGCCACGAACGCATGCCAGAAGTAGGCACAGCATGAGTGAGCGCACCGAGCGGCACCCGGCCGCGCCAGACGGCGGTCGCTCAGGCGAGGGCAACGGACACATGCGAGAAGGCGAGAGCCACGAACGCATGCCAGAAGCAGGCACAGCATGAACGCTCGAAGCCGGCGCGGTGCGGCGTGAGGCGGCTCGGTGGCGTCACCGCGCGCGGGGCCGGCGTGCTCGTTGCCGCGCTCGTTCTGCTCGTTGCGGGGTTCCGGTTCGGGTATCCGGATCTCGCGTTGCTCGGGACGGCGGCGGCCGTGGCGGTGTGCTGCGGGGTCGTCTTCGCGGTGTGGCGGCCCGGGCTCGGGGTCGAGCGGGTCGCTCACCCCGATCGGGTGGCTCGCGGTGAGGCCGCGGCCATGACGCTCACTGTGCACAACACCAGCAAGGTGCGGGCCGCGAACCTCGTTGCCGCCGATCGGTGCGGTTCCGTGAGCGTGCCGGTTCCGCTGCTGCGGTTGCGGCCCGGCCGGGACACCACCGTGGAGTATCCCGTTCCCACGCATCGGCGGGGCGTCGTGCCCGTCGGGCCGTTGCGGGTCACCCGCACGGATCCGCTGGGGCTCATGACGCTGTCGCGGACCTACGGCGGGGTCGCCCGCGTCTGGGTGCATCCGCGGATTCATCTGCTGCGGGCCGTGCCCGCCGGGATGGCGCGCAGTCTCGACGGGCGGATCGACAAGGTGCCCCAGGGCAGCATCACCTTCGATTCGCTGCGTGAATATGTGATCGGCGACGAGTTGCGGCGGGTGCACTGGCGGAGTTCCGCCAAGGTCGGTGAGCTCATGGTGCGTGAGCAGCTCGACACCAGCGAGCCGACGATTATCGTGCTGCTCGACGACCGGGCCGGTGCGCATCCGGAGCTGCGGGACGGCATCGCCGACTCGTTCGAGGCCAGTTGCGAGGCCGCGGCGTCGATCGTCGCCGCGGCGGTGCGCGAGGACCTTCCCGTCGCGCTGCATCTGGTCTCCGGGCCGGCCCAGGGGCCCTTCCTCGACGTGCTCACCGAGGCCGGGCTGCGGGCGGCCGATCTCACCCAGACGCTGCGCAGCCTGCGGCAGAGCCGGCTGGGCGACACCCTCGTCTACCTGACCGGGCCCGGCGGGCGGGCCGATCTGGGCGCGGTCACGGCGTTGCGGGGCGTCTACCCGGTGGTCATCGCCGGGCTCTTCGGGGACCGGGACGCGGCGCCGGTGTCGGCCGGTGGCGGGCTCATCGTCATCGAGGCCGAGGACGGCGAGCAGTTCGCCGGGGCCTGGGACGGGGTGCGGGGATGGTGAGGTGGCTGCGCGCTGCGGTCGTACCCCTGGCTCTCATGATCTTGATCGGTCTGTCCGGCGTGGTGCTCGGGCGGATCTATGCCGACGCGCTGCTCCTGCAGCTGGTCGCGGGCGCGGCGGTGGGCTCGGTCGGGGTCAGCGCCGCGGCGCGCCGGCTGCCGTCGTGGACGATCGCGCCGCTGTCGGTGCTGCTGCTGGCCGGCTACACCCTCGGGGCGCTGCGGATCGCCGCGAACCGCGCCGAGCTCGCCGGGCCGCTGCCCGGGATCGTGACCGACGCGCTGGTCAACGGGATCCCGCGGCTGCTCACCGCCATGATCCCGGTCGAGTCCACGCCCGACACGGTGGTCGTGCCGGTCGTCGCCGCGTGGCTGGCCGGGCTCGCCGGCGCGGAGGTGGCGGTGCGGTCCGGGCGGGTGCTGCTCGGTTGCGCGCCCGCCGCGGCGCTCTATGGCGGTGCGCTCTATGTCGTCGGGCCGAATGCCGGGACCGCCGGGTGGCCGACGCTGCTGTTCGCCGGGCTGGTCGCGCTCGCGCTCGCCGTCAGCGCCCGGCCGCCGGCGGGGCCGTCGCTGTCCGACGTGCCCCCGAAGACCCGCGCGGCCGTGCGCGGTCGCGCGCTGGCCGGTGCGGCCGCCGGCCTGGTGGTCCTCATCGGGCTGATCGTCGCGGTCGGGCCGTGGGTCGGCGACCGGGTCTCCGCCACCCCGGTCGACCCCCGGAGGTACGTCGAACCGCCGCAGGTCGACAGCCTCGACGAGAGCCCGCTGAACCGGATCTCCGGCTGGGCGCTGGCCCCGGAGCAGAAGCTGCTGGAGGTCGGCCCGGCCGTCGCGGGCAAGGGCACGATGCGGCTGCGGCTCGCGGTGCTGCCCGATTACGACGGGGTGACCTGGCGGGTCGGTGCCACCTACCGCAACGCGGGGCGGGTGCTGCCGAGCGCGCCCACGCTGCCGGACGTGCCGCTGCGGCAGGTCACCCAGGACATCACGGTGGACGGGCTCACCGGGCGATTGCTCCCGGTGGTGCCCACCCCGACCGGCGTGGAGGGGGTACGCGTCGCCTACGACCCGACGACCGGCACCCTGATCAGCCCGGAAGGACTGCGACCGGGGACGCGCTACACGGCCACGTCCCAGGCGCAGGAGCCCGACTACAACCTGCTGCCCTCGGCGGAGTCCCCGAGCGGCGACGCGGTGGCGCGCTTCCTCGCCGTCGGCGCCGGGGTGCCGGAGTCGGTGGGTCGCCTGGCCGAGCAGCTCTCCGACGGCAACTCGGGCTCGTTCGACCGGGCGGCGGCGATCGAGGAGTTCCTGGCCGAGCACTACCGCGAGGTCGCCGACGCGCCGAGCGGGCACGCCTACCCGAACCTGCAGTTCTTCCTCTTCGGCCCGCGCGACCGGGGCGGGCAGCGCGGCACGTCGGAGCAGTTCGCGGCGTCGTTCGCGCTGCTGGCCCGGCTGACCGGCCTGCCGTCGCGGGTGGTGGTCGGCTTCGACGTGCCCAAGACCGGCGGCCCGGTCACCGGCGGCGACGCGGTCGCCTGGCCGGAGGTGCTCTTCGACGAGCTGGGCTGGGTGGCGTTCGATCCGATGCCCAAGAGCGACCAGCCGCGACCGGTCGAGGAGGATTTCACCCCCAAGCCGTCGCCACCGCCGCCCTCCGAGCCGCCACCCGCGCCGGACGCGCCGAGTGCGTCGGCGCCGCCGGTGGTCGCCCAGGCGCCCGCGGCCGGAGACAGCGGGCCGCCCGCGGTGCTGGTGGCGACGGGGGCCTCGGGTTCGGTGCTGCTGGTGCTGATCGCGGCGGCGGCGACCGTGGTGGTGATGCGGCGCGGGTTGCGGCGCCGGCGGCTCGGGGCCGGGGCGCCGGATGAGCGGATCGCCGGGGCCTGGCTGGAGTTCACCGACGCCCTGCGGCTGGCGGGACGGCCGGTGCCGGCCCATCTGGCCGCCGGCGAGGCGGCGGCGTACGCGGCGCAGCCGCCCCCGCCACGGCAGCGCAGGGTGAGCTCCCGCGGCGGGGCCAGGGCTGTCCTCGTCAGGGGTCGGGCTGACGCTGGCGACGGTGCCAGGGCCGCCACCTTGAGCGGCCCCGGCCCGGAAGCACAGGCCACCGCCTTGAGCCGCCCCGACCCGAAAGCACAGGCCACCGCCTCAAGCCACCCCGACCCGGAAGCACAGGCCACCGCCTCAAGCCACCCCGACCCGGAAGCACAGGCCGCCGATCCAGCGGTGGACAGGGCCCGGAAAAATGCTGAGTCCGTCAATGCTGGGGCCGTCAAGCCAGGCGCGGCAAGCATCCGCGCGGGCGCTGGGTCGGCCCCGGCGGATGGTGCTGTCCCCGTCGATGCGGCATCCGTGGGATGGCGGCCCGAGGACGCGCCGGATCGTGGCGGTGTCGCGCCGGTGCGGGCCGCCGCGCCGCCCGCCGGGTATGGGCTGCCGCCGCTGAATGAGCTCGTGGCCGGTGTCAACACCGTCGGCTTCGCGCCGGGTGCGGCCGACGGGCAGCAGGCCGAGCGGGCGGGGCAGCAGGCGGTCGCCTACGCCGATGCGTTGCGGGCGAAGCGGTCCTGGTGGCGTCGCATCTGGTGGAGCCTGCATCCCGGCCCGCTACGGTGGCACCGGGAGTAATGACGCGACTATGGACTCCCGGACTCGTAGCTTGAACCTCGTGACAGGACTGATCGGTGCCGCGCTCGGCGCGGTCGTGGTCGTGCCGGCCGGGATGGCTGCGGTGATCCTCGGGCAGGCTCGCGGCGTACAGCGCGTCGTTCCCCTGGCGGTGCAGCCGCCACCGCGCGGCGAAGGGCTGATCGGCCGGCGGTTTCCCGGCCGGCCCCTCACCGTCGCGATCCTCGGCGACTCGTTCGCGGCCGGGTACGGGGCCACCAGACCACGCGAGACGCTCGGCGTCATGCTGGCCACCGCCCTGTCACGCCGGCTCGGGCGCCGGGTGCAGCTGTATCGGCCGGCGTTCGTCGGCGCCTTGTCGTCCGATCTGCCACACCAGGTGGACGCCGCCCTGCAGCACACCCCCGACGTCGCTGTCATCTACATCGGCGGCAACGACGTCACCCGTTTCTCGCCGCTGCGATCGGCGGCACTCCACCTCGGCGAGGCGGTCCGCAGACTGCGGGCCGTCGGTTGCCACGTCATCGTCGGCACCTGCCCCGACCTCGGCGTCCTGCCGCCGTTGCGGCCGCCGCTGCGCTGGCTGGCCACGCTGCGCAGCCAGCGGCTGGCAGCGGCCCAGACGGCCGCGGTCGTGGCCGCGGGCGGCCACCCCATTGCCCTGGCCGACCTGCTCAACCCCTTCTTCAGAGCCGATCCGGTACGGATGTTCGGCGCTGATCGCTTCCACCCCTCACCCGACGGGTACGCGCGAGCAGCAGCCGTCACCCTGCCGCCGCTGCTGGCCGCGCTGCGTGCCGAGGGCCTCCTCACCCGGTGACCCCCACCGAAGCGCGAGCGGGTAGTGAGGTAGCTCACAGCGAGCCCGCGGCGGGTGTTTCGATCGCTCATGTGCGGCTCGCGGCATCCGATAGGCCCGCCATGGGTGATGCCGGGGCATTGGGAGTGCTGGCGCCGTTCGTCGGCGGAACGTACTACGGCACCCTCGTTGCCGGCGTCGCCGCCGCGGCCGAGTCGCACGGCCGGCGGCTCATCGCGATCCAGACGCTGGACGCGGCCGCCGACCTGGCGGTCACCGGCGGGGACCCGGCCTTCGACGCACCCGTGTCCTGGGATCACATCAGCGGCTTCGTGGCCATGGCCGACGCGGTTCGTCCCGAGTACCTGGCCCGGTTGGCGCTCGCCGGCAAACCGGTGGTCCTGGTCGGCCACACCGTCGCGGGGTTCGATCGACCGGCCGTGCTGTCCGACAACGGCGCCGGCATCCGGGCCGTGGTCACCCACTTGATCCGCGAGCACGGGTGCCGCCGCATCGCCTTCACCGGCCACCTCGCGGCGACCGACGTGCGCGAACGCTACGACGCGTACCTCGAGGTGCTTGACGCGCACGGCCTGGAGCCGGGCGTGTTCCTGCCGGCGTGGAACAACGTGGAAAGCGGCATCACCTGGCCCGCCGGCGACCTGCTGCGCCACGGACGGCCCGACGCCCTGGTCGCCGGGACCGACCGGAATGCGATCGCCGCCCTGCAGGTGCTCGCGGCGGCCGGCCTGAACTGCCCGGACGACATCCTGGTCAGCGGATTCGACGACATCGACGAGGCCAGCCTGCTCCACCCTGAGCTGGCCAGCGTCGGCCAGCCGCTGGACGCGATGAGCCGGCGCGCGGTCGATCTGTTGATGCGGCAGCTCGACGGGGAGGACGTGCCGCCGGTGCCGTACCTGCTGCCCACCGGCTTCGTGCCGCGCAGCTCGTGCGGGTGCACGAGTTTCGCTGAGAAGCTCCCGGCGCTCGTCATGACCGACGGGCTGCGACGTCTCGGTACGCGCCTGGTCGGCCTGTTGCCGGCGGTCGAGGCCGCTGCCGCCGCGAAGGGCGTCGAGGCCGCCGAGCGTGCCGCCGCGGTCACCGCCGACGCGCTGGTGGCCGCGGCGGCGGGCGACACCTCCCGGATCGAATCCGCAGCCGGTGAGCTGCAGGAGTTGCTGGCCGGGAGCCCGGATCCGGAGACGTTGCGGGTGATCTCCCGGGCGGTGCAGGAGTACGCGGTCGGCCTGCCCGTCGCCGACGCGGCGGTCGCCACCCGGGTCGGTTGCGGCGTGCAGGCCATCATGCTGTCCCTGGGGCGCTCGCGCAGCCGCGCCCAGCTCGGTGACAGGCTGCATCTGCGCTCGCTGATCAGCATCAACTACACGCTCAACCGGGCGCTGCTGCACCGCCGCGACATCGAGCCTCAGGACCCGTCGTGGCTCGGCCTGACCCCCGCGATGGCCGGCTCGATCGCGCTCCGTGGGCCGTACGGCGAGCTGGTCAGGACGCCGGGCTGGCGCCGCCACCCGGGCCCGGCGATCCCGCCCGGCCCGACGACAATCGCGGCGTTCCCGCCGGTCGAGCTGCTGGACGCCGCCGAACCCGGGCAGACGGTGTTCGTCGTGAAGGCCAAGGTCGGCGACAGCGACCGGGGCTGGCTCGCCCTGGTCGACACCGTGGAGAGCCGGGTCGAGGACGGGCGGGAGATGGTCAACCAGTGCGCCGCGCTGTTGACCATCGCCCTTGACCTGCGCGACCAGGAGCAGCAGCTGATGCGGGAGGCGCAGTCGGACCGGCTCACCGGCCTGCCCAACCGGTCATCGTTCATCGCGTCGCTGGAGGCCGCGATCGCGCGCCGGCGGACGGACGGCAGACAGGCCGTCGTGCTCTTCCTCGATCTCGACGGGTTCAAGCGGGTCAACGACTCGCTGGGCCATCACACCGGCGACCGGCTGCTGGTCAGCGTCGCCGACCGGCTTCGGCACTGCCTGCGCGGCGAGGACGCGGCCGGACGGTTCGGCGGTGACGAGTTCCTGGTTCTCCTCGACGACGTCGCGGCGGGCCCGGTGCTGGACCAACTGGTCGGCCGCATCAGCGATGCGATCTGCGCGCCCTATCGCCTCGGCGACCGGGTCGTTCGCGTCGGCGTGAGCATCGGCACCGCCGAATGCGGCGCGGGCACCACCGTCGAGCTGCTCCTTCAGGAGGCGGACAGCTCGATGTACCGCGTCAAGGCCGCCAGGCGCGGCGCGGCGGTGCACTCACTCACCGTCCCGGCCGCCTGAGCCCGCCACCGGGACTGGCATGCGGCCTCGGCCGCGACGCGTAGGGTCCGGGAGGTGACCGCCATGCGGGAGTGGCTCTTCGGGCTCGGCGTCGCCCTGGCGTGCCTCGTCGCGAGTTGGGTGCTGCTGCTGGTGCTGGCCCGGCGGCTGCCGCCGGGCGTGCTGCGGGACCTGGCCGCGTTCATCCCGGACTGTGTCACCGCCGTGCGACGGTTGCGGAAGGATCCCCGGGTGCCGCGCAGGGCCCGGATCGCCATCGTCGTCGCCGGGCTCTGGGTGGCGAGCCCGATCGATCTGATTCCCGAGTTCATCCCGGTGATCGGCCCGCTCGACGACATCGTGGTCGTCGCGCTGGCCTTGCGGTATGCGGGACGGCAGGTGCCCCGGGAGGTGCTGATGGCGGCCTGGCCGGGCGAACCCCGGCTGCTGGAACGCCTGCTCGGCCCGGCGGCCCCAAAACGATGACGGGTACGCCCGGAGGACCGCAACGCCTCACGGGTGGCTCAGGTCACTGTGCGAGGCACCCCGGGTGCCGCTGGTGGCGGCTTCCAGGAGGCTCTCGGCGGGAGGTCTGACTGAGATGTGTGCCGCTTGCGGGATACCCGCGCACCTGCCGGCGGCGGCTGCCCCCGTACCCCGCAAGTTCGCCGCCCTGCGGAACCCGGATTGCCGTCCTTATCTTTTCGGGGCGGCGCTGGGGATGATGGCCGACAACATCGAGCACGTCATCACGTACTGGGTCCTGTGGGAGAAGTTCCACTCGCCCGCCCTGGCGGGCTTCCAGGTGATCAGCCACTGGCTGCCGTTCCTGTTCTTCTCCGTGTATTTCGGCGGGCTGGCCGACCGGTTCGACTGCCGCCGGGTGATCCAGGCCGCGCAGGCGCTGTTCGCGCTGGTGTCGGTGGCCTGGGGTGTGCTGTTCCTGACCGGCTCGCTGGAGGTCTGGTCCGCGTGCGTGCTGCTGGTGCTGCACGGGCTCGCCGGGTCGTTGTGGGGCCCGGCCGAGCAGTTGATGCTGCACGACTTCGTCGGCCCCGACGAGGTGCCGAGCGCCGTCCGCCTCAATGCCACCTTCAAGAGCCTCGGGGTGCTCTTCGGGCCGGTGATCGGCTCGGCGCTGCTGCTCGGTCTGGGCCCGACGGCCGGGATCTTCGCCAACGTCGCGTTCTACCTGCCGCTCACGCTCTTCCTCTTCCGGACCAAGTTCACCGGGCACAGCCGGGCCGGCGGTGCGCCGCGCCGGCGGCTGGGCGTCGTCGACTCCGTGCGGGTGCTGCGGCAGGTCAGCGGCAACCGCACGCTGGTCAGCATGATCATTCTGGGCGGGCTGGGCTCGTTCTTCGTCGGCGCCTCGATGCAGTCGTCGATGCCGATCTTCGCCCAGGACCTGGGGGCGGGCAGCGCCGGGACGGCGTACGGGATCCTGCTCTTCGCCAACGGCGTGGGTGGGGTGATCGGAGGGATCCTGCTGGAGGCCACCGGCCGGCTTCGGCCCACCGTGGTCTCGGCCGTCTTCAGTACGGGCGTCTACGGCCTCAGCACCCTGCTGTTCGCCGTCTCGACCAGCTATCCGCTGTCGGTGCTGTTGCTGGTGGTCGGCGGCGTCGCCAACCTGGCCTCGATGTCGATCGGGCAGACGCTGGTGCAGTTGCTCGCGCCGCCGGCCGACCGGGGCCGGGTCATCGGCGTCTACGGGATGTCGACCAGCGGCATGCGCTTCGGCAGCGGCATCACGGTCGGGCTGTTCGGCGCGGTCGTCGGGATCCACTGGTCGCTCGGGCTCAGCGCCGCCGCCCTGTGTGTCGGGACGGTGCTCGCCGGCATCTTCGCGCGCCGCGCCTGAGAGGGCGACCCGGCTGCGGTTCGGCGGGCGGCGCGACCCTCCTTCGGGCTGTGATCTGGATCACTCGATCTTTTAGTTACGTTGAGGTAACTGGTCACTCTTGGTGACCATGGGTCGTCACCAGGAAACAGTATCGAACGAAGGAGAAACCTTGATGACCGACACCCTCGCTGTCGCCACCCGTTACGTCAACGCGTTGAACGCCGGCGACTTCGCCACGGTCGCCGGCATGTTCGCCGACGAGATCGTGTGGCACCAGCCCGGCAGCAGCCAGCTCTCGGGCACCTACCGCGGCGCTCCCGCGGTGGGCGAGTTGCTGGGTGCCACCATGACGCTCAGCGAGGGCACCCTCAGGCTCGCGGCGACCGGTGCTCCCATGGTCAATGGCGACGTGTGTGCGTTTCCCATCCACTTCAGCGGCAAGCGCAGCAACGGTGCCGAGATGTCGATGGACGGTGTCGACGTGCTCAGGATCGAGGGTGAGAAGATCGCGGAGGTGTGGCTGTTCTCCTCCGCGCAGGCGGATGAGGACGCCTTCTGGGGCGCCGGCTGAGCGCGGATCCCGGTGTACGGGTCGCGCGTCAGATGTCTCCCTCCGGCGCCGTTCTCGCCGCTGGGCCGCCTATAGTTTCGATCAGAGAT
>NZ_QHHV01000250.1:0-14087 GCF_003947245.1 Actinoplanes sp. ATCC 53533
AAGGGCATCGCCGAGACGCTGGCCGGAGCAACAATGTTGCTGCTCTCCTCGACGCGAGGCATGCCGCCCGAGGCGACCCTCCGGAAGGCCATGCGTACCTACGTCTGCAACAAGAACCGACGCGACGCCGGACCGCCGCCGCCCGATCTCGCCTCGGCCGTCGCATGGGTGGAGACGAACACGGTCAACCTCATCGATCTCGCCGATGCGTCCCTCGTACGGAAGGTGCTCGACGGCCTGGCGCTGACGCTCGACGGGCGGGCCGCCGCTGCCAGCACCGTTCATCGCAAGCGGGCCGTGTTCAGCGGCGCACTCCGCTACGGGGTCGAGTTGGGCCACTTTACCGGCCACCCGATGGACAACGTCAAGTGGTCAGCGCCCACGGCCGAGGACGAAGAGATCGACCGGCGGGCCGTCGCCAACCAGCAGCAGGCGCGGCGACTCCTCGCCGGGGTCCGCCAGACCACGCCCGAACTGGAGGCCTTCTTCGGCACCCTCTACTTCGCCGGACTGCGGCCCGAGGAAGCCCTGCACCTGACCAATGACGAATATGAGCGTCCCGCAAAAGAGGGTGATTGGGGCTGGCTGCACCTCACCGGGGCGACCGTGGAGATCGGCAACAGTTGGGGCGACACGGACGACACGACCGAGGACCGAGGGCTCAAGCACCGGTCGCGGAAGGCCGTCCGCGACGTTCCCGCATCGCCGCCGCTGTGCGTACTGCTTGACCGGCACATCAAGAAGTGGCCACCGGGGACCAATGGCCGGCTGTTCGTCACCCGACGCGGCCCGGGCGGCATGTACGTGCCCACGGCCGGGCGGCCGGTCACCCGCAACGCGATCTCGACCGCGTGGCGCAAGGCACGCAAGGTCGCGCTGACGCCCGCCGAGTACCGGTCGCCCCTGGCAACCGTGCCTTACCAGCTGCGGCACGCCTGCCTGTCGCTGTGGCTCAGCATGGGGATCTCCCCGGCCCTGGTGGCACGGTGGGCCGGTCACAGCGTCAAGGTCCTGCTCACGGTCTACGCAAGCTGGATCTTCGGGGAGGAGAAGGCCGCCATGGATCGCATCGCCGAGCGATACGAAGAGCTGCCAGAAGGTGACGCCACGGCCGAGTGATCTTGCCCGTCCCCGTGGGCACGCATTGGGCACAGCGACTGAGTCTGAGCCATCCCGAGTGATCACGAGTGAGACTCACGAAGAAGCCCCTCCACCGCTGTTTCAGCAGGTGAGGGGCTTCTTTATGCCTGTGGTGGCGGGTAGAGGATTCGAACCTCTGTAGCTTTCGCGACGGATTTACAGTCCGCTCCCATTGGCCGCTCGGGCAACCCGCCTGGGCATGCCGCTGCGGTCCCCCGCAGCGACGAACAACAGGATAGCCATACCGGCGGCAGGATTCACAACCGGGTACGGTCGGCATGTCGGGGGCCCGTCGCGGCCTTCCGCGGACATCGATACACGGCCCACCCGCAGGAGTCTGATCATGGCAGCCAGTCCGTCGTTCGACATCGTCAGCAAGGTCGACGGTCAGGAGGTGGACAACGCCTTCCATCAGGCGGAGAAGGAGCTCGGCACCCGGTTCGACTTCCGGGGGACCGGCACCGTCATCGCCAAGTCGGGGGAGAACGGCGTCACCATCACCTCCGAGACCGAGGAGCGGGCCGTCGCCGCGCTCGACGTCTACAAGGAGAAGCTGGTCAAGCGGAACATCTCGCTGAAGTCCCTGGAGGCCGAGGACCCTCGGCAGTCCGGGAAGACGTACAAGATCGATTGCAAGGTTGTCGAGGGCATCGAGACCGACAAGGCCAAGGCGATCAGCAAGAAGATCCGCGACGAGGGTCCCAAGGGCGTGCAGGCGCAGATCCAGGGCGACCAGCTGCGCGTCACCGGCAAGAAGCGGGACGATCTGCAGGCCGTCATCGCCCTGCTCAAGGCCGAGGACTTCGGCGTCGCGCTGCAGTTCACAAACTACCGGTAAGCGGCCCGGCGGCGGCGCAGACTGAGGGCCATGAACCTTGGTACGGCGACGCTGCTGATCGGCGGCGCGATCGGCCTGGCCCTGGCCCTGTTCGGGGTGAGAATGCTGGTCACCGGCCGCGCCCCGGCCAGTACGGTGCGGAACTTCCCGGGTGTGCGCGGCGCCGCGCTGTACCACCTGCTCTTCGGTTTGGCCCTGTTGCTGATGGTGGCGGGCCAGACCTTGTTCGGCGGCGCGGCCGGCGCGGCCACGAGCGTGCTGGCCATCGCGCTGGTCGGCATCGCCCTGGTGCGATACCGGCCCCGGCGCCGCAGAGCTCCGGACGACTCAGATAGCTGAGCGACGACCGACACTCAGGCAGCTGAGCGATGACAGATAGCGGAGGAGCGGCAAGTGATCGGTCCGGTGGTCGACCCGGCGTGGGTGCGGGAGCAGGGTGACCGGGTCGTTCTGGCCGATGTCCGCTGGTATCTGGACGGGCGGTCCGGGCGCGCCGCGTACGACTCCGGGCACCTGCCCGGTGCGGTCTTCGTCGATCTGGATCGCTGGCTGGCCCGGCCCGGCTCGCCGGCCGACGGACGGCATCCGCTGCCGGATCCCGGGGTCTTCGCGGCGGGTCTGGCCGCGGCCGGCATCGGCGATGACGACATCGTGATCGGGTACGACGATGCCGGTGGCGTGATCGCCTCCCGGCTGGTCTGGATGCTGCGCGCCACCGGTCACGAGGCGGCGCTGCTCGACGGTGGGCTGGCCGCGTACCCGGGTGAACTGGTCCGCGGTGAGCCGGACCGGCCGCCCGCGGTTTGCACGCCGCGGCCCTGGCCCGCGGATCGGCTGGCCGGCATCGACGATGCGGCCGGCGGCTCGTTCGTGGTCCTCGACGCCCGCGACGGTGAGCGTTTCCGCGGTGAGACCGAGCCGATCGATCCGCGCGCGGGTCATATCCCGGGCGCGCGCAGCCTGCCGTGCCGGGAGAATCTCGGTGCGGACGGCCGTTTCCTGCCGCTGGCCGAGTTGCGTGAGCGCTTCGTCTCCGTCGGGGTGAGCGACGGATCGGATGTCGTCTCCTACTGCGGCTCAGGCGTAACCGCCTGCCACAACCTGCTCGCCCTGGAACATGCCGGTTTCGGCGTGGGCCGGCTCTATCCCGGCTCCTGGTCGCAGTACAGCGCGACCGACCGCCCGGCGGCGACCGGGGACAGCACCGGCGGCTAGTCCGGAGGGCCGGCGAGCCCGCGGGCGGAGGAGGCCTCGTCCGGGCTGAGGCCTTCATATCCGGTGAGCTCGTGCTGGCGGGCCTGGTCCTCGATCCAGCGGTTGTGGGTCTCCCAGGCGGCTTGCTTACTGGTGCCCAGCGCGGCGCCGATCTGATTCCACGACGCACCGCTGCTGCGGGCGGAGCGGACCATCGCCTGCCGGCCGTAGCCGGCCTTGCGGATGACCACCTCGCTGAGGGCCAGCAACTCCAGCGTCTCCTCGCGGGACAGCGCGGGGTTGCCGGCGTCCTGGGCCATCGCGGCGAGGGCATCCCGCATCCTCAACTCGTCGTAGCGCGTTGTGGCGGTGGAGAGGGTGTGCTGTTGCTCCAGTTCGTCGGGAGTAGTCATGTATCGCAGTCTTCCGTCAGGTTTTCTTGACGTCAAGTTGCCCTGACAACTGATCGCGAATTGCGCTCACTTCTCGCGATAAATCAGGCCCAAAGGCCTCAATTTTGTGCGCTGTAATTGCTTGAACACCTCAGCCGTTCAGTCAAGATTTCGGGATGTGCGGCCTCGACCCGCCGTTCGGCGCTGTCTGACGTACTCAGCGTGTGGCACCATCATGGAACCCCACCCCGAACTGACCCTTTCAGTACAGGAGCCATAGATGTCGGCAAAGAAGCTCGGCCGTGTCGCCGCTGGCTTGTTCGTGGCACTCGGCCTGTCGTTCGGTGGGTTGCTCGCAACGAATGTCGTGGGCAGCACCGCCGCCGCCGCCCCCGTCGCAGTGGTCGAGTCCCAGCTCGAGTTCGAATGGCAATGACCGAGGCCTGATCACGGCCGTTTCGCGCGACACCACGTCTGGAGCACACCAACCGGTAGGGGCGTTGGATGGCAGGGCGTCAGTCCCCACCGCGACGATCACCTGAGTACGTCTGGTTGATCACCGGGACTCTGTCCATCATCACGATCATCTTCAGCGTGGTGCTCGCGCTTCGCCATCCCGATTGGTCCGACTACTGGCTGCGGGCCGTGCTCGGGCTGCCGTTCTTCGTCCTGCTCGGCATGGGGTCGCGGTACGTCCAGATCCGCCGGCACGGCGTCGCGCTGGGTCTGATGGAGATTCCGCTCGTCATCGGGTTCTATTTCGCGCCGGCCGTGCTGGTGGTCGCGGTCACCGCGACCGCCATGCTGATCAAAGAGCTGCGGTTGCGAGCCGGGCCCGACAAGCTCGCCTTCAACGTCGCGCGGGCCGGCGCGGGCGTCGCGACCGGTGGCATCGTGCTGGAGATCCTGCCGAAGGTCGAGGGCACCGGCCCCGGGACCTGGCTTGTGCTGGGCGTCGCGACCACCGCCAACACTATCGTCACGCTGCTGGCCATGGTCGCTCTGATGGCGACGCTGCAGGGCATGCAGGCCAGCCTGGAGATGCTGCGGGTCGCCTGGCCGGGGCTGCTCGCCGCCGGGGTCTGCATCGTCATCGGGCTGGTCTTCGTCGTCGCGCTCGACGCCACCTGGTGGTCCGCGTTCCTGCTCTTCGTGCTCGCCGGCGTGCTGAGCCTCGCCTACCGCTCCTACTCGGACTTCCTCCGCCAGCACCGCACCCTCGCCGAGCTCTACGATCTGGCCAACGCGGTGGTCGAGTCGAGCCAGGGTGTGAGCCTGATCGACTCGCTGCTGGTGCGGGCCCGGTCGCTGATGCAGGCGGAGTATGCGACGGTCCGCCTGCCGGCCTCCGGGCGCCATCCCGAGGTCCTGCTGACCTCCAAGGTGGAGGCGCAGGGCTTGCTCGACCTCAGCCGGACGCCGCCGGAGGTGACCCGGCGAGCGACCACCGAACGGCGCAGTGTCGCGGTGGGCGCGCGGCTGGACGCCGACCAGGACCTGCTGCCCGCCCTGCAGCAGGACGGGCTCAAGGACTGCGTCGTGGTGCCGCTGCGGTCCGGGCAGGCGGTGATCGGCACCCTCGAGGTGCTCAACCGGCTCGGCGATCTCAAGCACTTCACCGCCAGCGATGTGCAGGTCGTCGAGACCATCGCCGCGCACGCCGCCGCCGCGGTGGAGAATTCCCGCCTGGTCGAGCGGCTGCGATACGACGCCTACCACGACCGGCTGACCTCGCTGCCGAACCGCCGGCGGATCACTGACGCGCTCACCGAGGCCGTCAAGATCCGGACCTCCGGTGAGGTGGTGGCGGTGATCCTCTTCGACGTCGACGGGCTGCGGGACGTCAACGAGTCGATGGGCCACGCCGCGGGTGACAAGCTGCTCGCCGAGGTCGCCGAGCGGCTGCGCAACATCGCCGGCCCCGGCGCCCTGGTCGGGCGGATCGGCGGTGACGAGTTCGTGGTGACGCTGCGGACGGAGAGCACGGAGGAGACCGTACGGCTGGCCACCGAGATGCGGGAGCAACTGCGCGGCCCGATGGCCGTCGGCACGCTCACCCTGGACGTGGACACCGCCGCCGGCGTCGCCGTGCAGCCGGACCACGGCGACGACCCGGACGCCCTGCTGCGCCGCGCCGAGCTGGCTGCCAACGCGGCCAAGGCGCTGCCGTACGGCGTGCAGCTCTTCCACCCGGCCCTGGAGTCCCGGGCGGTGCGCCGCCTCGGCCTCGCCGCCGATCTGCGCCGCGCGCTCGACTCGGACCAGCTCGAGGTGCACTTCCAGCCGAAGGTGACCATCCAGGACCGGCACCTGATCGGCGTCGAGTGCCTGGCGCGCTGGCAGCACCCCGCGCACGGCGAGGTCTCCCCGGAGGACTTCGTCGCCGTCGCCGAGCACACCGGGCAGCTGCACCGCCTCACCGAGGTGGTGCTGACCGCGGGCCTGCGGCACTGTCGGGAGTGGGCGGACGCCGGCCGGCCGCTCTCCATCGCGGTGAACCTGTCCGCGCGCACCCTGCTGGACCCGCGCTTCCCCGACCAGGTGCACGAGCTGCTCAAGCAATACCGGGTCCCGCCGCACCAGGTGACCTTCGAGATCTCCGAGCCGAACATGCTCGGCGAGATCGAACGGGCCCTGCCGACGCTCTACCGCCTGCGTGACCTCGGCGTCCGGCTCTCGGTCGACGACTTCGGCACCGGCGCCTCGTCGCTGTCCTACCTGCGTCAGCTGCCGGTGCACGAGGTGAAGATCGACGACAGCTTCGTGCAGGGCATGGCGACCGACTCGGGCGATCTGGCCATCGTACGGGCGGTGATCGGCCTGTCCCGTGAGTTCGGCCTCACCGTGGTCGCCGAGGGCGTGGAGAGCGAGCTGACCTTCGACCTGCTGGCCGAGCTCGGCTGTGAGATCGGGCAGGGCTATTTCTTCAGCCGGCCGCTGCCGGTGGAGCGGCTGAACACCTGGCTCAGCGCCCAGACGGAGCCCGAGGAAACCCCGACCGGCGAGGTGCGCCGGCTGCGTGCCGTCGGATGACAACGCGCTGACGTGCGATTTCGCCGCGCCGGGGAGGCGATTTCACCTCGGCTGCGGTGCCGTGTAAGCTTCTGTCTGCGCCTCACGCGAGAGATCGTGCGCGCCCCCTTAGCTCAGTCGGCAGAGCGTCTCCATGGTAAGGAGAAGGTCTACGGTTCGATTCCGTAAGGGGGCTCCAACCGGGTTCGTCCTTCGCCCTCGCCAAGATCGGTGAGGGCGTTCGATCGTGAGCCTGGCGCGGCGGTGTAGCTCAGATGGCAGAGCAAGCGGCTCATAATCGCTGTGTCGCCGGTTCAAGTCCGGCCACCGCTACTCATCCGGGACCCGTCCCGGATGCCGTACGAACCCGGGCATCTGTCCGCCGGTTTTGCGTGCCAGCGTGACTTGCGTCTACGCTGGCATGTCGTATGTGAATCCCGTTAGCAGGAAGGCACCCCGCCGTGGCCAAGGCGACCGACGTCCGTCCCAAGATCACCTTGGCGTGTACGGAGTGCAAGGAGCGGAACTACATCACCCGTAAGAACCGCCGCAACGACCCGGACCGCATCGAGCTGAAGAAGTTCTGCCCCCGGGACGGCAAGCACACCCTGCACCGTGAGACCCGCTGATCTTCTGTAGTGCTGACGTGGCGGTGACCCTGAGGGGTCGCCGCCACGTCTGTTTTACCCGGGCGGCGCCGGGCGGGTAGTTTCGGCTCATGCCCCTGGATCAGTCCTTCTTAGGCCGCAGCTGGCCGGCCACCGCGCCCTATCTCGTGGGCCGCGAGAAGATCCGTGAGTTCGCCGCCGCGATCGGTGCCACCGACGCCGAGTATCACGACCCCGAGGCGGCCCGCGCGGCCGGCTATCCGGACGTGGTGGCGCCGCCCACCTTCCCGGTCGTGGTCACCATGGCGGCCAGCCGGCAGATCATCACCGACCCGGCCCTCGGGCTCGACTACAGCCGGGTGGTGCACGGCGACCAGAAGTTCGCCTACACCCGCCCGGTGGTGGCCGGCGACTCCCTCGTCTGCGTGAACACGGTGGAAGAGGTCACCTCGCGGGGTGGCCACGACTTCCTGACCACCCGCACCGAGGTCACCACCGAGGCCGGCGAGCCCGTCGTCACGGTCTGGTCCAAGCTCGTCCAGCGCGGGGAGGCGTGATCATGGCTGACTCACTGCCCACTCAGACGTTCACCGTCACGCGGGCCGACCTGGTGCGATACTGCGGCGCCTCCGGCGACTTCAACACGATCCACTGGAGCGACCGGATCGCCACGAGCGTCGGCCTGCCCGGCGTGATCGCGCACGGCATGTACACGATGGCCCTGGCCGGCCGGGCCGTCACCGCCTGGGCCGGCGCGCCGGACGCGGTGGTCGAGTTCGGTGTGCGGTTCACCCGTCCGGTGCCGGTGCCGGACACCGACGAGGGCACCGAGGTGGTGATCTCCGGGGTGATCAAGGAGGTCACCGACGACGGCCTGACCAAGCTCGAACTGACCGCGACCTGCAACGGTGACAAGGTGCTGTCGCTGGCGAGGGCCACCATCCGCAAGAGGTAGGCCCGGGTTGGGAATCAAGCGGACCTACCCGTACACTGGTCCGCCGTGGGGTAGTGAACCCTGCCTGTCGTGCTGCGATAGGCAGATGCCCACAAAGGGGTGTAGCTCAATTGGCAGAGCAGCGGTCTCCAAAACCGCAGGCTGCAGGTTCAAGTCCTGTCACCCCTGCGCACCGATCGGCCCAGTAACCGGACCGGCCTAGCGGCCGGTTCGCCCGGCGGCGGGCGGCCGGCTTGACCGACCGCCGCATACGGCGCCGATGCGACATCCCATCGACGACGGAAGAGGGCGGAAGTGGCCGAGAGGAAGCGACCCGGTGACGACGCTGCAGGCGACCGCCCCGAGGACGAGGCCTACACCGACGGCGACGTGCAGGACGACGCTGTCGAGTCGGCCGATGAGTCGGCGAGCCGTGGCGGCGACAAGGCCGAGTCCGGCGGCGTAGCGACCAAGAAGGAAGGCCGGCGCGGTGGCAACCGCATCAGCGGTTTCTTCCGCGAGGTCGTCAGCGAGCTGCGTAAGGTCATCTGGCCGACCCGCAAGGAACTGCTGACCTACACGGGCGTCGTGATCGTGTTCGTCACGGTGGTGACTACTATCGTGGCGCTCCTCGATCTCGGGTTCGGCAAGGCCGTCCTGGCGACGTTCGGCAACTGAAGCTGAGAGTTACGGAGTTGAGCAAGCGTGCCTGAGTACGACGACGAGACCGCCCTGACCGCGGACGAGCAGTCCACGGTCGCGACGGCGGACGATGCCGAGTCGGTCGAGGCCGCCAGCGCAGAGCCAGCCGCCGAGGCGGAAGCCCCGGACGCGGACGAGAACTACGACCCCGTTGCGGAGCTGCGGCAGAAGCTGCGGTATGCCCCGGGTGACTGGTACGTGGTGCACTCGTACGCCGGCTACGAGAACAAGGTCAAGACCAACCTCGAAACCCGGATCACCAGCCTCGACATGGAGGAGTTCATCTTCCAGGTCGAGGTGCCGACCCGCGAAGAGGTCGAGGTCAAGAACGGCAAGCGCCTCCAGGTGCAGAACAAGGTCTTCCCGGGCTACATCCTGGTCCGGATGGATCTCAGCCCCGAGTCGTACTCGTGCGTGCGCAACACGCCCGGTGTGACCGGATTCGTGGGCGCCACCGACCGGGTGGACCGCCCGGCGCCGCTGTCGCTCGACGAGGTGCTCAAGTGGCTGGCCCCGGCCGTCGAGGCCGAGGAGAAGAAGGCCAAGCCCGAGATCCGCGTGCTGGACTTCGAGGTCGGCGACTCGGTCACCGTCACGGACGGCGCCTTCGCGTCGCTGCCGGCCTCGATCAGTGAGATCAACGCCGACCAGCAGAAGCTGAAGGTGCTGGTCTCCATCTTCGGCCGCGAGACGCCGGTGGAGCTCAACTTCAACCAGGTCGCCAAGATCTAAGACGGAAGTCGTGGGAGGGGCGCGAACGGCGCGCCCCGCCATCTACCACAGGAGTAAGAGAGAAATGCAGCGCAGCAAGGCTTATCGCAAGGCAGCCGAGCAGATCGACGTCACCAAGCTCTACGAGCCCGCCGACGCCGTGAAGATCGCCAAGAGTGCCAGCCCGACCAAGTTCGACGCCACCGTCGAGGTCGCCATGCGCCTCGGCGTGGACCCCCGCAAGGCCGACCAGATGGTCCGCGGCGTGGTCAACCTGCCGCACGGCACCGGCAAGGTCTCCCGCGTGATCGTCTTCGCGCAGGGCGCCAAGGCCGAGGAGGCCGTTGCGGCCGGCGCCGACGAGGTCGGCACGGACGAGCTCGTGGCCCGCATCCAGGGCGGCTGGCTCGACTTCGACGCCGCGATCGCGACCCCGGACCAGATGGCCAAGATCGGCCGGATCGCCCGCATCCTCGGCCCCCGCGGCCTGATGCCGAACCCGAAGACGGGCACGGTCACCATGGACGTGACCAAGGCGGTCTCGGACATCAAGGGTGGCAAGATCACCTTCCGGGTGGACAAGCACTCCAACCTGCACCTGATCATCGGCAAGGCTTCGTTCTCCGAGGAGCAGCTGGTGGAAAACTACGGCGCGGTCCTGGACGAGGTGCTGCGGGCCAAGCCGTCCGCGGCCAAGGGCAAGTACCTCCGGAAGGTCACCGTCAGCACCACCATGGGCCCCGGCGTGCCGGTCGACCCGAACATCGTCAAGAACCTGCGCGGCGACCACCCCGACGCCTGACGAACGCGATCCACAGGAAGCCCTCGGGGACGCCCCGGGGGCTTTCTTTGTGCAAAGCTTCCGGCGTGCGATTCGACGAGGTCTGGTTTCGGTACGCACGCCGCGCGGAGTGGACCCTGCGGAGCGTGGCAGCCACCGTCGAGCCCGGCACCACCGTGGTCGTGCTCGGCCGCAACGGCGCCGGCAAGTCGACGCTGCTCCAGCTCGCCGCCGGGGTGCTGCGCCCGAGCCGGGGCGCCGTCCGGGGCAGGCCCCGGATCGTCGGCTGGGTGCCCGAGCGTTTCCCGGCCGACCAGCCCTTCACCGCCGAGCAATATCTGCTGAGGATGGCGGCGCTGCGCGGCCTGCGCGGGACGGCCCAGGTCGAGCACTGGATCGAGCGTCTCGGCCTCGGCGCACACCGGCACATCAGGCTGGCCGACCTGTCCAAGGGCACCGCGCAGAAGGTCGGCCTGGCCCAGGCGCTGCTGGTCGCCCCCGGGCTGCTCGTGCTCGACGAGCCGTGGGAGGGCCTCGACTCCGTCGCCCGCACGCTGATCCCGCGCATCGTCGGCGAGGTCACCGCGGCCGGGGGAGCGGTGCTGGTCAGCGACCACCGCGGCGAGATCGCCGGCCTGCCGGAGGCGATCCGCTGGACGGTCGCCGACAGCGCCGTCCACACCACCACGACTCCGGAAGCAGCCGCGGCGGCGGACGACGTCGTGGTCGAGGTCGTCGCCCGCCGCGCGGAGGCCGACGACACGGTGGCCCGGCTGCGTGCCGACGGTCACCGCGTCCTGGGGGTGCGCCCGCTCGCCGGCGCCGCCGGCGCCGGTGGGGAGGCGGAGAGGTGATCGCCCTGGTCCGGATGCGCCTCGCGGCCTTCGTGCGCGGCGGCCGTGCGCTGGCCCCGGTGATCACCGCCCTGGTCGTGCTCGGCATCATCCACGGCGGCGGTCAGTCGGCCGCCGCCCCGGCATACGCGTATTCCGCCGTGATGCTCTTCCCGGTGCTGGCGTGGCAGACCAAGCTGCTGCTGGACGCGGAGCCGGACGTGCAACGGCGGCTGGCCCGGCTGACCGTCGGCGCCCGCCGCGAGGCGGTGGCCGGGCTGCTGGCCGCGTCAGTGCTGGGCCTGGTCTTCTGCGCCGTCGCGATGCTGGTGCCGTGGTGGCCCTTCCACGCGATCCGCGGCCCGGAGCCGGGCTCGGCCGAGCCCTCCCTGGCCGCCGGCGTCGCGCTCGGCGTCCTGGCCCACCTGCTGGCGATTCCGGCGGCCGTGGCCCTGGGCGCGTTGGCCAGCCGGGCTGTCACCCGCAGTGTGCGCAACGGTGTCGTCGTGCTGGTGACCGGCGCCGTGCTGGCGATCGTGCTCGGCCTCAGCGAGTCGGTGGCGCCGTGGCTGGCGCCTCCGATGATGGCCATGGCGCGGGCGCTGACCGCCGACGAGTTGCCCTCGGCCGGCAGGTTCTGGCTGCTGGCGGGCTGGACGGTGCTCTGGTGCGGTGTCGTGCTCGGCGGCTACGCGAGGTTGCGCCGCAGCCGCGCGTGAGGGCGATTTGGCTCCGGCGGGCGCGCTCGCGTACAGTTTGCCGAGAAGTTCCACCCATAGACCGCTGGTTGCCGCAGTCGCCGTCCCCGGATGGTGATCGTGGTCGAAGGTCCCGCAGCATTCGGGCGGCCCGCGCAGGGGAGAACGGTTCGTGATCATGTCGACGCGGCAACGCGTCCATGTCCCGCCCCGTGCGCCCTGCGCCGGGGCGTTTCTCGTGTTCGGGCCCGTCCAGAAAGACCGGCGGCCCAGCACTGAGAGAGGAGGGACATGGCGGACAAGCCGGTCCGGGCCGACAAGGCCTCTGCCGTCGCCGAGCTCACGGACAGCTTCCGTAACTCGTCGGCCACCCTGTTGACCGAGTACCGCGGCCTCACGGTTTCGGAGATCACCGAGCTGCGGCGCTCGCTCGGCAACGAGACCAAGTACTCCGTGTCGAAGAACACGCTCGCCAAGCGGGCTGCGAACGATGCGGGTATCGAAGGCCTCGACGCGCTGTTCACCGGTCCTACCGCGCTCGCCTTCGTGGGCGGGGACCCGGTCGAGGCGGCCAAGGGCCTTCGTGCCTTCGCCAAGACCCACCCCGTCCTGATCATCAAGGGCGGCGTCTTCGAGGGCAAGGCCATCTCGGCCGAAGAGGTCAGCAAGATCGCCGACCTCGAGTCCCGTGAGGTGCTGCTGGCGAAGCTCGCCGGCGCCATGAAGGGCAACCTGACCAAGGCGGCGGCCACGTTCCAGGCCCCGCTCGCTCAGGTCGCTCGCCTGGCTGCGGCTCTGCAGGACAAGCGCGCACAGGACGGTTCCGCCGAGGCCTGAGCAGGCCCGCGCGGAGTTTGACTTTTCATCCACGGAAACAACGAAAGGTTGCCAACATGGCGAAGCTCAGCACCGACGAGCTGCTTGACGCGTTCAAGGAAATGACGCTGATCGAGCTCTCCGAGTTCGTGAAGCAGTTCGAAGAGGTCTTCGAGGTCACCGCCGCCGCGCCGGTCGCCGTCGCGGGCCCCGCGGCCGCCCCGGCCGAGGTTGAGGCCGAGAAGGACTCCTTCGACGTCGTCCTCGAGGGTGACGGTGGCAAGAAGATCCAGGTCATCAAGGTCGTGCGCGAGCTGACCGGCCTGGGCCTCAAGGAGGCCAAGGACGCCGTCGAGGCCGCCCCCAAGGCGATCCTCGAGGGTGTCAACAAGGAGAAGGCCGAAGCCGCCAAGGCGAAGCTCGAGGGCGAAGGCGCCAAGGTTACTCTTAAGTAATCTAAGCGAGGCGTGTCGGGGGTGCGGGTCCATCCGGATCCGCGCCCCCGATTCTTTGTTTCCAACCGTTAAACCGCAGGTCAGGACGGTACGGGTGGCCGTCGGAAGGCTGACGGACAAATGCCGCCAGCGCCCGCTTTTCGTGCGCTAAAGTCGCTATGCCGCGTCCGGTGAACGATGGCGCGGGACGGACCCGCGGCGCAACCCTTGACTGTGTGTCCGCTGACAGGCACGCTGACATCAGCAAGTTTCCGCGCTTGCGACAGCCGCCCTGTGGGTGTTCCGGCTTAGGCCGGGGTTCTCGCAGACCGGCACCCGAGGGATAGACGCCGCGTTCCGAGCGGCCCCGCACACGCACTGACCATGAAGGCGCAGGTCAGAGGCAGCGGGGATGCGTTCCGCAGGCTCCCTCCGGTGTGGGCTGGACAGCGGTTAGCCGAGCGGCTACACTGCTAGTTTGCGCTGCCTTCTGTCTTGAGCCCTGCAGGGACATCGATCCGGATGATTTCCTGGGGGTTCATTGGAGTGCACGCACACAAGTGACGCAGACAGTTGCATCAGCAGCTCAGCCGCATCAGCAGCACCGGTCCTCGGAAGGACGCATCTTGGCAGCTTCCCGCCCTGCGAAGACCAGTCGTACGTCGAGCGCTTACGCTCCCCGCCGTATCTCGTTCGGCAGGATCACCGAGCAACTCGAGGTCCCCAACCTCCTCGCCCTCCAGACGGAGTCCTTCGACTGGTTGGTCGGGAACGAGGCTTGGCAGACGCGCTCTACGGACGATCCACATGCCCACTCGGGCCTCGCAGAGATCCTCGAAGAGATCAGTCCCATTGAGGACTTCTCCGGCACCATGTCGCTGTCCTTCTCAGCGCCGCGCTTCGACGAGGTCAAAGCCTCGATCGAGGAGTGCAAGGAGAAGGACCTGACCTACTGCGCACCGCTGTTCGTGACCGCGGAGTTCACCAACAACAC
>NZ_QHHV01000251.1:0-23111 GCF_003947245.1 Actinoplanes sp. ATCC 53533
CCTCGGCGTCAAAGTCGCCACCAGCGAGACAAAACAGGCGTGGAACGCGTTCTTCGCCGACCTGGTCGCCCGCGGCCTGAGCGGCGTGTGCTTGGTGACCAGCGACGCACATGCCGGCCTGGTCGACGCGATCGCCGCGAACCTGCCCGGCACCAGCTGGCAGCGCTGCCGCACCCACTACGCCGCGAACCTCATGGCCGTGTGCCCGAAATCGGCCTGGCCGGCGGTCAAGACCATGCTGCACTCGGTCTACGACCAGCCCGACCCGAACTCGGTCCACGCCCAGTTCGACAAACTCCTCGACACCACCAGCCGATCCCTGCCCAAGGTCGCCGAACACCTCGACGACGCCCGCGCCGACCTGCTCGCCTTCACCGGCTTCCCACAGCAGATCTGGCGCCAGATCTGGTCGAACAACCCCAACGAACGCCTCAACAAGGAGATCCGCCGCCGCACCGACGTCGTCGGGATCTTCCCCGACCGCGACGCGATCATCCGCCTCGTCGGCGCCGTCCTGGCCGAACAACACGACGAATGGACCGAAGGCCGCCGTTACTTCGCTCTCGACGTCCTCGACCGCGCCCGCACCACACCCACCACCATCGTGTCCACCGCGACCGCCCAGGAACTTCAACTGGAGCCAGCAGCATGACCCACCCGACCGGCGAGCACACCATCCCTGACCCGGCCGAACGCGCCGCCCTCAACACCGCTCTGATCAACGACAACATCGAAACCGGCTGGTGGGACGACCAAGCCCGGCCCGCACCCTGGCCCGACGACATCGACCAATGGCAACCCGCCACCGGTGAACCCATCACCGGCGAACCCGGTCAACCCCTCCTCTAACCAAGATCAAATCGGAAGATCACCCAATACACCACATCCAGGGACTTGACCGCAGTTCCTTGATATCGGCACGGGCCTTCCGACTTCGCCAAACGTCCATCAGGTGGCCCAGGCCGCGAATCCTGAGAGCCGGGTGGTGTATGTGGACGCCGACCCGCTTGTGCTTGTTCACGCACGGGCGTTGCTCACCAGCTCGCCAGAGGGCCGGACCAGGTATTTCGACGCTGATGTGCGGGACCCGGAACATGTCTTCGACCAGGCGCGCGAGGTGCTGGACCTTAGCCGACCGGTTGGGCTTCTTCTTCTTTCGGTCATTCATTTCGTGAGAGACGAGGAAGATCCGTATGGCCTTGTTCGTCGATACCTTGACCGGCTCTCGCCGGGAAGCTACCTGGCGCTGTCTCACCTCACGGGCGAGTTCGACCGCCCGAGCTGGCAGTACATTTCCAGCCAGTACGACGGCACCCCGCACACCATGGTCGTGCGCGATCAGGCAACCGCCGAAGGCTTTTTCAACGGCTTGGAGCTGGTGGAGCCGGGTGTCGTATTGGTGCACCGTTGGCGTCCCGACCCGGACGAGAATCCTGATGCGTTGGAGGACCGTCAGGTGTCGTGCTGGTGTGGCGTGGCGCGCAAGCCCTGATGCTGAGATCGAATGGTGAGAGCTCCGTGACGGTCAGTCTCGTTCGCTGGTCGCCGCACATCCCAGCTCCGGACGCCGCCCGGACGAAAACCTCGACGACGGCCACAGCAGGCCGGCGTGCGCCGGTGGGGCGGGCGGGCTGTTGACGATAGCGGCCATGGTGGCCAGCGTGCTGTCGCGCTGGAACGGCGGCGTGCCGGTGACGGTTTCGTACAGCGTGACCCCGAGGGACCAGAGGTCGGCGGCGGCCGTGGTGGGCTCCCCGCCGATCCGCTCCGGCGCCAGGTAGGCCGGCGAGCCGACCATCTGCCCGCTGGCGGTCAGCCGGATCGAGCGGGCCGTTGCCGCCGTGCGGGAACCAGATCTCCTTGATCGCCACGTCCCGGCCGAGCAGAGTGTCGCGCGCGTGCCAGACCGCGCCCATCCCGCCGCGTCCGAGCGATCCGAGCAGCCGGTAGCGGCCGGCGATGACTCTGGCTTCGTCCCCGGTCATACCGGGAATGTAGCGCCGCCACGCCGAACTCCACATCGGATGGACCGGGAGATCCGATTGGAAACGGCGGAAGTGCCCGCCGGTGCGGAACTTTGCGACGGCGACGCCGGCCGGCGACGACTCAGCGGGTATGCCCCAGTCCGGCGTCGCGAGCCTTGGCGACGGCGGCTGCCCGGTCGCTGACCTGGAGTTTGGTGAGCACTGACGCGACGTGGTTGCGGATGGTCTTCTCCGACAACACCAGCCGGCGGGCGATCTCGTGATTGTTGTGGCCGGCGGCGACAAGTTCCAGGATTTCGCGTTCCCGGCAGGTGAGGTGAGGAAAGACCGTGGTGGCGTAGTCCTGGTGGGCTCCGGTGAAGAAGTCCATGATCCGCTGAGCCACGGTGGTGCCGTACACGACGTCGCCGCGGGCGACGGTGAGCACCGCGCGGACGATGTCGGCGCGGTCGGCGCCTTTGAGCAGGTATCCCCGTGCTCCCGCACGAATGGCGCCGAAGAGGGCTTCGTCGTCTTCATGCATCGTGAGGACGAGCACCGCCACCTCGGGATGCCGTGCCTTGATCTGGCGGGTCGCGCTGACACCGTCGGTGCCGGGCATCGCGAGGTCGGTGATCACCACGTCGGGTGTGATCCGGTCGACCATCTCGACCAGTTCCGCGCCGGACGAGGCCTCGCCGATCAGGTCGATCTCCGGCGCGGCACCGATAGCGGCGGTCAATCCGAACCGGAACATCGGGTGGTCGTCCGCGATCAGGACCCGCACCGGGGTGATCTCTGGCATCCGGTCTCCTCAGTGGCAGCGTGCTGATGACAAGGGCAGGGTGGCGGTGATCGTGGTTCCATCGTCGGTGGAGTCGATCGTCAGGTCGCCGCCCAGCGTTTCGGCGCGCCGGCGCATGGACGAGAGCCCCACGCCGGTGGCGGCGGTGTTCGCGGGAATGCCGCAGCCGTCGTCGCTGACCGCGATGTGCAATGCCTCGTCGGCGGTGATGGTGACGTGGGCGTGCCGGGCATGGGCGTGCCGGGCGGCGTTGGTGAGTGCTTCGGTGATGATGCGGTACGCCGCCGCCTCGATGTCGGGTGCGAGACCGGGCAGGCTCGTGGCGGTCACATCCACCGGCAGCGCCGGGCCGAGGCTGGTGGCGTGGCGTTCGACGGCCTGGGCCAGGTTCGCGGTGTCCAGGACGGTGGGCCGGAGTCCGTCGATGATGCGGCGGATGTCGCGCACCGCGGTGTCGGTTCCGGACCGCAGCCGTTGGACGAGCGCGCCGGCCGGGGTGTCCGGGTCGTCGACCTGGCCGGCGAGGGCTTGCAGTCCCAGGCTCAGGCCGGCCAGGGACGGTCCCAGCCCGTCGTGCAGGTCGCGGCGTAGCCGGTCCCGCTCGTCGCGGGTCGCGGTGACGACCCGGTTCCGTTCCGCCTCCAACGCTTCGGTCAGCTCCGCGGCCGAGACGACGACGGCGAGCTGGGTCGCCAGTGCGGTCAGCAACCGGACCTCGACTTCGGAGTAGAGCTCACCGCCCGGTGGGCCGGCCACTCTCAGCTCGCCGATTTCGGCACCGCCGAACCGCAACGACAGCGCGAGGTAGCGAGACGGCTCCTGCCCGGCGCGCGCCAGCACCTTCCCGTCCGGCGCGACGAGCACCGCTCCGTCGGCGCCGACCGCGGCCGCCACGGTCGCGACGGCAGCCGGCACCAGGTCGAGGTGGTTGTTCTCGGCGAGGCTGTCGCTCAGCTCGGCCAGCGCCTGCAGTGGATTCCGGCGGGCACCGTAGACGAAGCGGGCGGCTGCCCGCCGCAGCCGGTCACGCGCCCGGACAAGTACCACCACGGTCCCCGCGACCACGACGACGAGCAACGGGTGGCGATCCAATGACAGGCCCGCGCCCCAGGCGACGGGCAGGTAGACGTTGTAGAGCAAGGCGGTGAGCGCGGCGTAGACGAGAGCACGGCGCAGTGCGGCCGGGATCCCCAGTAAGCGGTGGCGCAGCACACCGGCTGCTATGCCGATCGGAATGATCAGCATCGGGTCTGTCAGAGCCCACAGCAGGACCGGGCCGCTGCCCGGGTACCAGCCGGCAGAGGTGAGAAGGTAGCGGCAGGCGAACGCCAGCAGGGCACAGCCCGCGAACCAGGCCAACTGCTGACGCTGCGGATACAACGCGTGCCGCCTGCAGACGAGGATGGCGACCACGATCGTTGCGGCCGCCGGCAGGTACCCGAGCAGGAGCGATATGACGCCGAGGGCCGGCGCCTGTTCGGCGTTCTCGCCGGGAAGGGACTTGAGCGCGTAATGCAACGCGATACTCGCAACGACCACCCCGGCCGGCCAGCGCCACCAGCGCGCGGGCAGACGCCCATCTGGATACGACACGAGCGCCACCGTCGGCACGATCAACAACACCACGGGGTGCAGGATCAAGAAGAGGACGTACAACAAGGCGTTCACGGCGGTCCCGCCGTCGCCGGCGGTCATGGTCACCCGCGACCTGCTCACCGCGTCGAACAGCGCAACGCAGGACAGCATCAGGCCGTAGGCGAGGAACCACCAGCTCAGAGCGTTTCCCCGACGCAGCGTGGCCAGCGCACAGCCGGCCGCGAGCCAGGCCAGCACCGGTGCGCCCCCGATGATCAGATACTCGACTGCCATCACGCGCGGGTTCGTCGAGCCGGCTATCGAGTAGGTGGACTCCCAGGCAGTGCCCCGCATGTGCACGAACGCGTTGAGGTTCACGACCGTGCTGGCCGCGAGCGCGGTAGCCGAGGCCGAAACCAGTGAGCCGATCAATAGCCGCTGTCGCATACCCCCAGTCTGAGCGCCGATATGTCCCGAACGCGACGTTTTCGTGCCTGATTTGGCCGGGCAACCTGCCCGGGCGACCCGGGACCCCCGTCTCATGCGCCCGCCCACTCGGGCGCGGCACGGTGAGGTCATCGCGTCGGGCCGTCCGCCCGCCGAACCGGAAGAGGCCACCATGAGCGTTCGCACCCGCCCCGCACCGAGGCTGCTCGCCAAGACCGTCCGCCGCCGGCCGGACCTCGAGCGGTCGGCACGGTGCCGCGAGACCGAGCTACGAGGTTTTCTCACCATGGCGGGCCACGACCTCGGGTCGCCGCTGACCGTCATCGCCGCCCACCTGCGGCAACTCCGCGAGGACAACGGATCACTGCTGGGCGCACAGGCGCACCGGGACCTCGACGTGATGGAACGCGCCGTCCGGCGCATGGACCGCCTGGTGGAGAACCTGCTCGCCCATGCCCGAGCCGACCAGTCAGAGCTACGGGCACGTGCCGTGTCGCTGGCTGACCTCGTCGCGGAGGTGACCGCGGAACGCCTCACCACGGACGACGGATCGCAAGTGACGACACACGGCTCGCTACCCGACGTACACGCCGATCCGGACCTCCTGCGACACGTGATCGACAACCTGATCGGCAACGCGCTCAAATACAAGCGGCCCGGCGCCGTCGCGCAGGTCGACATCTCCGCCCGGGTGGCACCCGGCGACGCCGTCCGCGTTGAGGTCGCCGACCACGGCATCGGCATTCCGGAAGCCGACCGGCCCAAGGTCTTCGAGGCCTTCCACCGGTCCGCCAACAGCGGCAGTTACCAGGGCACCGGACTGGGACTGGCCATCTGCCGGCGCATCGTCGAACGACACGGCGGCCGCATCGGCGTCGAGCCACACCCCGGCGGCGGCAGCCGCTTCTGGTTCACGCTGCCGCGGCAACCACGCTGACCCGCACGGGAAGGCTTTCCGGCCGGCCCCGGGTGGGGCATGCTGAGGGCGTGGACGCCGCGAGGCTGCGCCTGATCGACCATCATTGCCATGGGGTGACGGCCCGCGAGCTCGACCGTGCCGGGTTCGAGGCGCTGGCCACCGAGTCGGACCAGCCGCCGCCTGCTGGGTGTTCCGTGCTGGATTCGCAGCTCGGCTTCGCGGTGCGCCGGTGGTGTGCGCCGGTGCTGGGGCTGTCGCCGCACGCCGACGGTGCGGCCTACCTCGCGCGTCGTCGCGAGCTGGGGGCGGTGGAGGTGAACCGGCGACTGCTTCGTGCCGCCGGGGTTGACGCCTATCTCGTGGATACCGGTTTCCACGGCGGGGACCTTCTCGGCCCGGCGGAGATGGCGTCCGTCGCGGGGGCGGCAGCGCGCGAGATCGTACGGCTGGAGACGGTGGCCGAGGAGCTCGGCGAGGTGACCGCGGCCGGGTTCGCCGAGGCGTACCGGAAAGGGCTCGCGGAGGCGACCTCCCGAGCCGTGGGGGTGAAGTCGATCGTGGCCTACCGCCACGGCCTGGACTTCGATCCGCGGCGGCCGACAGGCCGGGAGGTGATCGAGGCGGCCGGGCGCTGGCTGCGGGACGGGCGACCGCGCATCACCGATCCGGTGCTGCTGCGGCATCTGCTCTGGGCCGGGATCGACCGGGGGCTTCCGGTGCAGCTGCACACCGGTTTCGGCGACCCCGACCTCGATCTGGCCCGCTGCGACCCGGCGCTGCTGACCGGTTTCCTGCGGGCGACCCAGGATCGCGGCGTCCCGGTCATGTTGTTGCACTGCTACCCGTTCCACCGGCAGGCCGGCTTCCTGGCGCAGGCGTTTCCGCACGTGTACGTCGACGTCGGGCTGGCGCTGAACCACGTGGGTGCGCGGGCCGAGGCGGTGGTGGCCGAGTCGCTCGAGCTGGCGCCGTTCCACAAGGTGCTCTACTCGTCGGATGCGTACAGTCTCGCCGAGCTGCACCACCTCGGCCCGGCGCTGTTCCGGCGGGCGTTCGCCGTTGTCACCGGCGCGTGGGTGCGCGATGGCCACTGGTCTGCCGGGGACGCCACGCGGGCCGGCGACCTGATCGGTTCGGGCAACGCGCGCCGCGTCTACGGATTGGCCTGAACGGGCGGCAGTCGTCGGACACCGCACCCTCGCGGCGCTTATCGTGGTCATGGCAGGCGTGGTCGGGCTGCCGCGGCGAACTCGCCGCCGCGACAGCGACCGGTCGGCGCCGGACCGGGAGGAAAACCGTGCCTGACACGAGCGCGCTGCACGACCGCGGGGTCCGCGGCGTCATTCTTTCGTACGTCGATACGGCCGGCATCAACCGCATCAAGGCCGTCCCGCTGTCCCGACTGGACGACGCGGTGCGCTGGGGCGTCGGGATGTCGCCGGTCTTCGACACCTTCCTCGCCGACGACTCGGTCACCAGCACCGATCTGCTCGGCGGGCCCGACGGCGACCTGCGGCTGCGGCCCGACCTCGACCGGCTCGTCGTGCTGGCCGGGCAGCCCGGCTGGGCCTGGGCGCCGGCCGACCGGTTCACCCAGGAGGGTGAACCGTGGCTCGCCGACCAGCGCGGCTTCGCCCGAAGAACGGCCGAGCTCGCGGCAGCCGACGGCATCACCTTCCGGATGGCGATCGAAATCGAGTGGGCCGCCGGGCGCGACGACGACGACTTCCGCCCGGCCTGCCGCGGCCCGGCGTACGGGATGACCCGGCTGGTCGAGCTCAGCGACTACTGCCGCGACGTGCTGGTCGCTTTGGAGGATCAGGACGTCGTCGTCGACCAGCTGCACCCCGAGTACGCGGCCGGCCAGTTCGAGGTCTCGGTCGCGGCGGCCGACCCGGTCCGCGCCGCCGACGACAGCGTCCTGGTGCGACAGACGATCCGGGCCGTCTCGCAGCGCCACGGCCTGCGGGTCTCGTTCGCGCCCTCGGTGGTCGCCGGCACGGTCGGCAACGGCGGCCACGTCCACCTCTCCGCGTGGCGCGACGGCCGCAACCTCTTCGACGGCTTCCCCGACTCCGCCGGCGGGCCGGCCGCGGCGGGCATCCTCGCCCACCTGCCGGCCCTGCTCGCGGTCGGCGCGCCCACGCCGGCGAGCTACCTCCGCCTCGTGCCGTCGCATTGGGCCGGAGCCTTCGCCTGCTGGGGCGTGGAGACCCGGGAGGCCGCGCTGCGCTTCATCCCGGGCACAGCGGGGCGACCGGGCGCGGCCAACCTCGAGGTGAAATGCTTCGACCTGGCGGCGAACCCGTATCTGCTGCTCGGCGCGCTGGTCGCCGCGGCACGCGACGGCCTCGCCGCCGGCAAGCCGCTGCCCGAGCCGATCACCGGCGATCCCGTACACCTCTTCGGCATCCCGCGACTGCCCACCACCCTGGACGAGGCGACAGACGCCTTCGCCGGCACGCCGATGCTGCGTGAGGCGATGGGCGACGCGCTCTTCGACGCCGTGGTCGCCGTCCGCCGGGCCGAGGCGGACCGGCTGCGCGACCAGGATCCCGCGGCGATCGCGGCCGCGCTGCGCTGGGTGTTCTGAGCGCGTGCTCGGTCGTGGTCAGGCTCGATGCGCGGCGAGAACCTCGCTGAACATCCCGGGGTAACTGTCGTGAGCCAGGCGCAACTCTCCGAGCGCGTCCGCGGTGAACCACGCGATGGCATCGTGTTCGTCCGGCGCGACGTTGGCCGGAGACCCCACCCACGCTTCGATCAACCAGATCCGCATGTCGAACGTGTCGCCACGAACTTCTCGCAGGGGCGGACCCGTCGGCGCCGCGATCTCGACGCCCAACTCCTCTCGGAGCTCCCGAGCGAGTGCGGCGCCAGGCAGTTCCCCGGGCTCCACATGCCCACCAGGAAGGTCCCAGACGTCGGGATACCAGCGGCGCCGGGGAGATCGGTGACAGAGCAGTATCCGGTTGCCGTCCCGCAGCAACGCCACGACGACGCGAGCCCTCGGAGGGCGTTCCGCTGAGATCGGCACAGGCGCATTCTGCCACCCGCCGCGAGCCGGCACCGCCCCGCGCCGAACGCCGGATCGACGAAGCCCCACCCTGCCTCGCGTCACGGGGCGGGACAAAGGTGATAGGTGAACCGGCTACCGTCGTCGCCGTTGAGCTCCCGGTCCCCGGTCAGGCGGCGGCGCCGCGATAACCAGTTGCGTACCGGCCAGTCGCTTCGCCACCTTTGCCACGTGACGTCACAAGACGAAGAGCTGATCGAGCTCCGCCGGGAGATCCACCGCCGCCCCGAGCTCGCCGGCGAGGAGCGGGAGACGGCCGGGTTGGTCGCGGAGCAGCTGCGAGCGGCCGGGCTGGAGGTGACGACCGGCGTCGGCGGGCACGGAGTCCTCGCGGTGCTCGACGGTTCCGCGGACGGCCCGACGGTGGTGTACCGGGCGGACATGGACGCCGTCGACGCCGACCGGGCCGTGCTGCCCTTCCCCCGGTCGGGCAGGGTTTTCGACGAGGGCTTCGCCTCGCGTGTCCCCGGCGTCGCCCACCTGTGCGGGCACGATCTGCACACCGCGATCGGCGTCGGCGTCGCCCGGGCCCTGGCGCAGGGCTCTGAACCGGTACGCGGCCGGTTGGCATTCGTCTTCCAGCCGGCCGAGGAACCCCTGCGGGGCGCGCGGGCGATGCTCGAGACCGGGCTGGTGCAACGGCTCGCGCCCCGCGAAAGCTATGCGCTGCACTGTGCCCCGTTCCCGACCGGCACCATCGCGGTGTCTCCGGGATACGGCCTGCCCGGGCTGGACCAGGTCCGGATAGTGCTGCCGGGTGGGGACGACGCGGCAGTCGCCGCCATCGCGTCCGAAGTGGCGGAACTCGGCAACGTCGAGTATCCGCGGAGCCTCGCCGACTATCACGCGCGCTTTCACGCGGTGCTGGATCCGGAGATCGCCGCCTCGATCCAGGAATCGGTGTGCGTCGACCAGTGGACCGAACACACGTCCGACGCGCAGCCCGTCGCCACCATCCTGCTGCGGGTCTGGCCGCAGGAGCGGTTTCCGGAGCTGCGCGCGCGGGTCGAGCGGCTCGCGGCGGCCGCCGGCGGACACGTCGAGTTCCCCGGCGACCCGTTCCCCGCCATGGTGAACTCGGCGGAGCTCAGCACGGCGGCGGGCCGGTACTTGAGCGCGGCGCTGGGGCCGGAGTCCGTCCGGTGGGCCCGGGCGTCCTGGCCCTTCAACTGCGAGGACTTCGCACTGTTTCTCCACGAGGCGCCGGGAGCGATGCTCTACCTCGGCGTCGCGGACGCCGAGACGGGGATGAACGGCGCGCCGCACGCCCCCGACTTCGCCGCCGACGAGCGGGCGATCGGCCACGGCGTGCGCGCCATGGCCGGTCTGCTGACCGACCGGCTGGCAGCCCGGTCCGGGGTTGGGCAGGAGCGGCACAGCGACCAGCGCCGAGAATGATCTCGCTCTGGGGCCGTCGTCGCGTCCTATACCGCCGGCTCCCAGGCGATCAGCTGGTCGAAGACGCGCCGGTCGCCGTCGAGCCGCAACGACTCCATCGGAATGCGGCCGTAGCAGAACATGACCAGCTCATTGGCCGTGCCCCGGGCGGAGGCATAGGCCACCTCCGGGCCCTCGCCGGCGGGCGGCGTGCGGAGGCGGGCTGTCCGGGCGCCGTCGGCGGAGAACCAGAGCCGCCAGGAACGGCCCTCGGTGGCGTGGTAGTCGATGACCGCGGGCTTGTGCGGCCACGCGGCCGTCGTCGCGACGCAGGTGGTCAGGAACTCGTCGACACCGTCGAGGGCCACCTCGTCCGGCAGCGGCTGCGGGGCGCCCACGGCGACCTGGGCGTCGTAGGTGTGCACGGCGACCTGCTGGAGCTGGTGCCGGGCGACGGCACCAGTCGTCTGCGGCGACTGCGACGGACCCCACCACGTCCAGCAACCACGATCCGGGCCGGCCTCCCGCAGCGCGTCCAGCAGCTCCTCCGTCGACGCGGCGAACCAGGCCAGCAGGGCCTCGCGCTCCCGGGGCACCACCGGGGCGGACAGCGCCGGCGGAGCGTCGGCGGGCCCCGCGGCCACCGTGGCGGCCCACCTGCGGCGCCCCTCGCCCAGGTGCTGCACCAGATCGAACAACGTCCACTCGGGGCAGGTCGGCACCCGCACGTCGAGGCTGGGTGCCGCGGCGACCGCCGCCCGGAAAGCGGTCGATCGTTCGTCCATCAGCCGCAACAGGTCAGCGAACTCCAGAGTCTGTTCCACCGCGGCTTTGTACCACCCCCCTCCGACAACCGACAGCGGTTTTCCCCACCCCGGCGGCTTCCCTCAGGACGGCATGGCACTCGCGTGCCTGTCGGCGAGCCGACGCCCGGTGGCGAGTCACGCGGGCGCCGCCGGCGAACCGGACTGGGCTGTCGGTCGCTGTCCGAGCGTGCGGTAGCGGAGGCATACGACGCCGTTGCGGAATCGGCGCTCATCGAGGAGCTCGAGGTCCGCGCGCATGCCGGTCGGCAGGCCTGGCTTGCCCCCGCCGACGACCACGGGCCAGATGAACAGCTGGCACTCGTCGACCAGCCCGGCCTTGAAAGCCCGCGCCGCGAGGTTCGCACCTCCTACGGTGAGATCTTTGCCGGCCGCGGCCTTCAGCTGGTGCACCGCGGCGGGGTCGAAACGGCGTTCGAGGCGGGTGTCGGCAGTTGACACCGCGGCGAGGGTGGTGGAATAGACGACTTTGTCCGCCGCCTGCCAGGCGCTCGCGAAGTCGGCCGTGAGGTCGGACTGCGCGGCCAGAGCGGCGTCGGTTTCCCAGACCGCCATCGCCTCGTACAGGCGCCGCCCGTAGAGAAACGTGCCCACAGACCGCAGGAGCTCGGTGTAGAGCGCGAACAGCTCGTCGTCCATCGGGAGCCAGTCGAAGGCGCCGCGGTCGTCCTCGATGTAGCCGTCAATCGATACATTCGTCACGTAGATGAGCTTGGCCATGTGCCGTTACCTCTCGATTGTCGATCGAACTGGATCAAGTTCGGGCCGTTACCGCGGCGGCGATCGGCTCGAGTCCCGCGACCAGCTCGTCGAGCTCGGCCGCGCTGAGCACGGCGTACGCCGGCGCCGCCAGCTCGTCGGTGAGGGCCTCGATCCGCTCCTTGGTCTCCCGTCCGGCGTCGGTGAACCCGCCGGCGGCGTCCACGAGACCGCGGCCGCGCAGCCCGTCGATGACAGCGGTCAGCTGTGCCTCGGGCAGGTGGTGGATCCGGCCGAACTCCTGCGCCCGCATTCCGAGGGAGAGCGCGAGCAGGACGTGGGCCTCGGTGCCGCCGATGCCGTGGGCGAGCAGGGCGGCGTTGTGGCCGTCCCCGCGGTGCTCCCGCAGCAGCGTCGCCGCGTGCCAGAGCCTGGCCACCGGCTCCTCGGGCACGTCGAGCGCCCGGAGCCCGGCGTACAGCGCCCGGCCCTCGGTCGGCGCGCTGACCGCTGCCCGGGTGGCGAGGTCGGCGATCCGTGCCAGGTCGGGAGAGTCGGCGAGCTCCCCGCTCAGCTGCCGTAGCGCGGCGGCGCTGCCCCGCTCGCGGACGGCGATCGCCTCCTTCGGGGTGATCTTCCCCCAGACCCACGGGATGTGGCGCGCCACCTCGCCGGCGGCGAAGTTGTAGAAGACCGCGTGCACCACGTCGGCCGGTGCCAGGCCCAGCGGCGCGGCGCGGCCCGCGAAGTATCCGTCCCAGTAGTTGCGCATGCCGAGGGCCAGGAACGCTTCGTTCGGCACCTCGGAGAAGGTGACGGTGGCGATCGGCTCGACGAGCTCGAACATGCGGTGGACCTTGGGCTGTGGGTGTGGCATCGGTCGGCTCTCCCGCGGTCGTGACGGCGCCCTGGTGGGCGGCCGTTCACCGTAGCCACGAACGGCGCGGCCCGGATCCGACAGCTCCGGTCGACAATTATCCAGCCGAGCTCAGTTCGTCAGGGACGGTTGTGCACGAACCACGCCGCACCCTCGGGCATGGCGACGGCGACCTCCCACCGGCTCAGCTCGAGGTTCGGGGCGAGCGCCTTGAGCTGGCCGGCCGCGGTCCACGCCCCGTCGCCCGGTGCCGGCGGGCTACCCACCTGGAACTGCAGCATGGTGCCCCACGAAGCGACCAGGCGGGCGTCCCACCGGTGCCGCCACTGCGCCAGGACCTCGGCGAGCGCCAGCTGGTATTCCGGGGTGGGCGCACCGTAGAAGTCCACCCAGTATCCCGAGCGGCGGACGTCGCTGGTGGGCAGCAACATGAGCAAGGCGCTGTCAGGTGTGTACCAGTAGTCGGTCCGCGTCACCAACCGCACCCTGCCGAGCACCTGGGCGTGCAGGTCGGCGTCGGCGAGCAGCCGGTCGTACAGCGCCCGCTCCAGCGCCTGGCGCGGAGCCGGCAGCGCCACATCCGGCACCAGGGCGGTCAGGTCGACGCCGGCGACGCCCCGCGCGTAGTACTCGGCCTCGCCTTCGTCGACCTGGTCGTCCTCGCCGTAGTGGCGGTAGGCCAGCCAGGGATCGGACGACTCGGCCGCCTCGGCGAACGCGCGCAGCTCCGACTCCGACGGACCCGGCTCGGGCTCGGGCCGGATCCTCAGGGTGTCCTCGAAGTCGTCGGTGACCATGACGGGCCGGCGCCCGATGACCGGTGCCAGTGCCTCGGCGGCCCGCCAGGCCTCGTGCAGGCGATCGGCTTCGATGTCGGAGACCAGGACGGTGCCCGACGGGCCGTGCCCGATCGGCAGGCCGGCCAGGGGCGTGCCGACGAACGCCGCTTCGATCCGGTCGAGGTCATTTCGCACGGTGAGAGTGTCTCCGATCATCGACCCGACGCGGCGCGGAGGTGGGCTACTCGTACCGGTACTTCAGCGCGTCCGCCTCCCTCTGCTCGATGTCGGCGATCGTCAGCTCCGGCATCCGCAGCTGGGCCAGTGTCACCTCGGCCGAGGTCGGCTGGGCGTCCGCCGGCAGCCACTGCTCCGGCTTCCAGGCCGCGCCGCGCAGCAGCGCCTTGGGGCAGTGCGGGTAGACCTCCTCGATCCCCAGCACCAGCGCGCTGGCCGGCGGCTTGCCCACGGCGGTCAGCTGCGACAGCAGCTCGGGGCGGGTGGAGACGCAGGCCCGGCCGTTCACCCTGAGCGTGGTGGTGCGCCCCGGGATGACGAACAGCAGCCCGGCCCGCCCGGTGGCGACGACGTTCTGCAGGCTGTCCAGACGCTTGTTGCCGGTCGCGTCCGGTATCGCCACCGTCCGGGCGTCCAGGACGGCGACGAATCCGGCGGGGCCGCCGCGCGGGGAGACGTCGCAGTTGCCCTCGGCGTCCACGCTGGCGACGAAGACCAGCGACGAGCAGCCGATCAGCCGCCGGGTCTGCTCGGTGAGCTCGGTCATCTGCTTGCGCACGGCCGCGTCGCCGGGCAGCTCGTAGGCCCGGCGCAGCGCCTCCTGGTCGGGCACGGCGTCGAGGCGCAGCGAGTCGAAGGCGCTGGCGGCGAGGGCTGGCGTCATGCCATCGACCCTAGTGGACCAGAGCACTCCCCCGGATGCGGCCGTCATCAGGCGCAGGCCAGCCGGGCCGCCGCCCAGTCGGCGTGGTCGTTGCCGTTGCCGTTGCCCGCGTCGGTGACCCGCAGCTCCAGCCGCCGCACGCCGGTCACGTCGACGTCCAGGCGCTGGGCCGGGGCCGCGCCGGTGAGCACGCCCGTCTGCGCCAGCCGGCTGCCGTCGCCCCAGACCTCGAAGGTGACCGAGCCCGCGCTGCCCGTCTCGTCGTCGACGCCCACGTCCGCGCGCAGCCGGGTGCACTCCCCGCCGAGCTCCACCTGGACGGTCGAGACGGCGTGCACCCCGATGCCCTTCGGGTAGACGACGTCGCCGATGGTCAGCGGGCGGCCGTCGGCGGCGCCCTGTTCGCCGTTGCTGCGGTCCTTCTCGGCCGGTCCCCAGCCGTTCACCGGGGCGGTGAACGGGCGGTCGCTGAGCCACTGGTAGCCCGCCGGCAGCGGGGCCTCGGTGGTCGCGGTCGCGGTGGTGGTCGACCGGAAACCGTCCGGGGTGGCGGTCTCCGCCGTCGCGGTCAGGCGGTACGTGCCGATGTCGGTGCCCGCCGGGGCGGTGACACTGAACGTCGCCGTCTCCCGTTCGGCGATCGCGCCCAGGTCCACCGAGGCGGGCTGCACCGTCCAGCCGTCGGGGGCGGCCAGCCGTACCGTCGCGTCCCGCAATCCGGCCGCGCAGCGGGCCGCGACCTGGACCCGCACCGGTTCGGCCGTGCCCGGCTCGATCCGGCCGTCCGTGGTGACCGTGAGCTCCGGCGGGCACGGCGCCGGCACGTCCGCGTCGGGCACCCCGCCCGCGGCCACCTCGGCGCGGGTGAGCGGGCGCAGCACGAGCTCGTGGGAGTACGGCTGGGTGGGCGAGAGCTTGTACGGCGCGAGGACCGAGTTCGGCGTCTCCCCCATCCCGGTCTCGCCGGCCTCCGCGTGCAGCGTCACCCAGTCCTTGTTGCGCACCAGCGGGAGCTGGTGGTCATACTCGGCGCGGTCCAGGTCGTCGTGGGCGGTCACGCTGACGTCGGAGGTGCCGCCGACCAGCAGCCCGGCCCGGCCGTCGCGCAGGGTCGCCCAGCGCGTGTCGGTGTGGTTGCCGTTGGCCTGCGGCCGCGAATACCGGACGTATTCCTGGTCGACCGTGCTGCGGTAGACGCCCATCGGGGCGCCGCTGCGCCGGTCGTTGTAGGACTCCTGCGGGCCGCGCCCGTAGTAGGCGAAGCGCTGCATCTCCGCCGGCAGCCGCAGGGAGATCCCCACCCGGGGCAGGTACGGCAGCGCGCCCACCCGCGATCCCTTGGCGGCGACGTCCTGGCGCAGCGTGACGGTGCCGCGCCGGTCGATCCGGTAGGTGAGCGTCTGGTCGAACGACAGCAGCGCCTCGGTGCCCGGCCCGGCGGCGACACTGCGCACCGTGACCACCACGGCGTCGCTCTCGGTGCGGGTGTCCACGCCGGTGACCGTGGTCCGCAGCCGGTCGAGGCCGGTCTCGTGCCAGATCCGCCGGTCGTCGGTGCCCCAGTCGTAGGTCTCGTTGCTGGTCGGCGGCCGGTACACGTCCAGCTGCGGCCCGCCGCGCAGCAGTTCGCGGCCCGCCGCGCGCATCGAGGTCAGCGAGCCGGCGTCGAAGCGGTAGGCGAAGTCCTTGCCCGAGACCGTCACCGCGTCGCCGCGGGTGGCCACGGCGGGCGCGCCGGGCACGGGGAGCGGGAGGATGCCCGGCACGGCCCGGCCGCCGACGGCGAACTGGTCGTGCCCGACGATCCAGCCCCGGCGGGCCCAGGCGGTGTCCCGGTTGCTGGCCGCGGTCACGGTGAGGAAGCGTTCCCGGTCGGCCGGGTTCGCCGGCAGCGGGCCCGGGTCCAGGGCGTACGTCTGGCCCGGGGCGAGCCGCACCCGCCGGCTGCCGCCGCGCAGCACCCGGTCCTGCTCCTTGACCTGCCAGCGCAGGGTCACGTCGAAGTCGCCGGCCTGCTGCTCGTTGTGCACCCGCAGCGTGCCGTCGGCGCGGGTGATCCGGACCGGGGCCTGCGCCCAGGCCATCTCGGCGGTCTCCGGCTGCACGTAGCGGTCCGAGCCGACCAGGCCGTCGGTGCCGGACAGGCTGATGCCGAGGCTCAGGAAGTCGCCGCGGCGGGAGAAGCTGTCGAAGTTCAGGGCCAGGACCGCGCCGGCGACCGGGTCGGCGCCCGCGGCCAGCTGCGCCGGGGTCAGCGCCACCGGGTGGATGCGGGCGTCGTCGATCAGGCCGCGGCCCAGCCGGATGCTCCACAGGTCGTTGTCCTGCTGGTTCTGGGCGTTGCGGCCCAGGTTGACCTCGAACAGGCCCGGGTCCACCGCGCCGGTGCGGGCGGTCGCCGCCACCTCGGCGCCGTCGATGAACAGGCGCAGGGCGGTGCCGTCGTAGACGCCGGTGACCCGGTGCCAGGCGCCGTACCAGTTCGCCGGCACGTCGGCGGCGGCCGTGGCCCAGCCGCCGGCGTTCACGCCGAACTCCAGGGTGTCGCGGTCGCGCATCTGCAGCGCGTACCCCTGGCCCTTGGTGAGGATCGGGAAGCTGCCGGCCCACTCGCCCGGCTTGACCCAGGCGTCCAAGCTCAGCGGACCGGTCAGGTCCAGCCGTTTGTCGCGGAAGACGTCCACGAAGTCGTCCAGGCTGGACAACTCCACGGCCTGGCCGCGCCGGCCGGGCACGGTGGCGGGCTTGCCGACCAGGAACGTCTGGATCCGGTTGGCCGCGTCCGGGGTGGTGATCAGCGGCTGGCGCAGGTTCTGCTCGGCCCAGTCCCAGATGAAGCCGCCCTGCATCGCCGGATACTTGCGGGCCAGCGCCCAGAACTGGTCGAAGTTGCCCAGCCCGTTGCCCATGGCGTGGGCGTACTCGCCCATCACGATCGGCTTGGTGCTGCTCAGGGTGCGGCTCTCCAGCCGGGCCGGCGTCGGGTAGCGCGGGCCGTCCACGTCGGCGAACGGGGCGTCGCCGTCCGGGTTGTTGGACTGGTGGTAGAGCAGCCGGGTGGGCTCGTTGGCGTCGGCCCAGGCGGCCATCGCGTGGTGTGCGGCGCCGAGGCCGGCCTCGTTGCCGGTGTCCCAGAAGATGACGCTCGGGTGGTTCTTGTCGCGGGCGACCATCGCCTGGAAGCGGTCGGCGAACGCGGCCTGCCACTCCGGGCGGTCGGCGAGGCAGTTCGACGGGCAGTTCTCGTGGCTGTGCGTCTCGATGTCCACCTCGTCGTCGACCCACAGGCCGTGCTCGTCGGCCAGGTCGTACAGGTAGGGATCCGACGGGTAGTGCGAGGTGCGGACCGCGTTCAGGTGCAGCTTCTTCATCAGGAAGACGTCGTCGCGCTGGGCCTGCCGGGTGACGTACCGGCCGGTGTCCGGGTCGGTCTCGGCCCGGTTGGTGCCCTTGATCAGGATGCGCTTCCCGTTGACCAGGATCTGCCGGTCGCGGACCTCGATCTCGCGGAAGCCGACCGGCTGGGCGGTGGTGTGCAGCGCCCGGCCGCCCGGGCCGAGCAGTTGCAGCACGAGGGTGTAGAGGTTCGGCTCCTCGGCGCTCCACTTCGCCGGGTTCGCGATCGGCGCGCTCAGCGTGACCTCACCGAGGCCCGCCGCGGCGTTCATCGTGGTCACGGTCCGGCCGCGCGCGTCCCGCAGGGTGCCGCGCACGGTGAAGCTGCCGGGTACGCCCGCGACGTCGATCCGGGCCTTCAGCGTCGCGTCCCGGTACGCCGCGTCGAGATCGGTGGTGATGGTGGCGTCCCGCAGCCGGGTCTGTGCCATCCGGTAGAGCCGGACGTCGCGGAAGATGCCGCTGTAGCGCCACTGGTCGACGTCCTCGAGGTGGGCGCCGCTGCCCCAGCGGTGCACCTGGACGGCGATCTGGTTGCGGCCGGGGCGTAGCCGGGCGGTGATGTCGAATTCCGCCGGGGTGTAGCCGCCCTGGTCGTAGCCGACGTACCCGCCGTTGACCCAGACCAGGTAGTTGCTGGTGACGCCCTCGAAGCGCAGGAACACCCGGTCGCTGTCGCGGGTCCAGTCCGCGGGCAGGTCGACCGTGCGCAGGTACGCGCCGGTCGGGTTGACGTCGCGGGGCACCTTCGGCGGGTCGTCCGGGACGATGTCGGACGGGATGTTGCGGAAGATCGGGTGGTCGATGAAGTCGGACTGCCAGGTGTGCGGCACGGACGCCGACGGCCAGGCCGACGCGTCGAAGCCGGCGTCGTGGAAGGCCGCGGGCACGTCGTCCGGCCGGTCGAAGATCTTCAGCCGCCACCTGCCGTTCAGCGACCGCACGTTCGGGTCGGGGGCGTCGTGGCTGGTCACATCGGCCGCGGCGGCGGCGACACCGGCGTACGGGCGCAGGTCGACGTGCGGCGCCTCCTGGCCCTCCCCGGTGAGCCGGGGATCCTCCAGGTAGCGGTACACCTCCGCCACCGTGCGCGGGCCCTCACCGACCGGCGGCGCCACCGGCGCGGCGGCGGCCACGGCCGGCGTCACCACGGGCAGGACGAGGACGAGGGCGAGGGCGGCGCGCGAGATCCACGACGGGGTACGGTGCAACGGTCGCTCCTGGGCTCGGCTGACGCGTAAGCGCTTCCATTGAACCCTTTCAATGAAGGCGCTTCCCTGTCAACAGGCGGCGCCGATCAACAGGCGGGGCCGAAGGCCGCCCGCTGACCGACCGTGTAGCGGCAGCCGAAGTCCGCGGCGGCCACCGTCCGCCGGTTGAGGATCGCGTCGCCGCCCGGCCGCTGCCCGGTGCGCACCCACCGGACCAGGTCGTCGAAGCCCTGCCGCAGCTCCGGCTGGGTGAAGTCGCAGTGCCCGACGCCCCGGATCGCCCGGGAGACGACCAGCTTCGCGCGGCCGTTGTGCAGGGCCCGGCGGGCGTACACCTGCTCCATCGAGAACGGTACGAACAGGTCGCCCACGTCGTGCAGCGACAGCACCGGCACGCTCGGCCGGCCGTCGACGCGCGGCACGCCGTCCAGGCCCCGGCTCGGCCCGGTGGTCGGGGCGACCCGCAGCACCTTCGCGTTGAGGCGCCGCTCGGCGGCCGTGGGCAGCAGGCGGTCGGTGCTGCGGTACAGGGTGAACCGGTTGTCGGTCAGGTTGCCGTCCGCGATGCCGGCGGTGCCGCCGGACAGGCCCGGGTAGAGACCGAACAGGAACGGCAGGTCCGCGGTCGGCGCCGACGAGGGCGCGGTGTTCCAGTACGCGAACGAGTTGGCGAAGCCCGGCCGCTCCCCGCCGGAGCGCCGCTCGACGACGTCCGACCAGGTCCGGCCGGCGTCGGTGAGCACCGGCGGCCGGCCGGTGGCGACGCCGAGGGCCGGCAGGATCCGCTTGACCTGGGCCCGCCAGCGGTCGGCGTAACCGGCGTCCGGCGCCGCGGGGAACTCGACGCCGACGCCGGCGAGCGCGGCGGCGGTGACATTCGCGTCCAGGAAGTAGTCGAACAACTCGGCATCACCCAGCACCCCGCAGACCGGCATGGCGCCGACGAAGGCGCGCGGGTGCTCCTCGATCGCGACCGCGGTGATGTGGCCGCCCATCGACGCGCCGGTCATGTAGACCGAGCTCGCGCGCTTCGTGGTGACCCGGCGGAACAGGTCGATCAGCGCGTACGAGTCGCGGACGCCCTGGCCGACGTCGTAGCCGTTGGTCTGGTAGCTGGACGCGGCCCACGCGAAGCCCTCGGCGACGTAGTGCGCGCGCAGCGACGGACTGTCCACGTAGACGACGTTGCCGGTGCCGCGGTAGCCGTGCGCGTACACCACGAGCCGGCCGTTCCAGGCCTTCGGCACCTCGATCCGGTAGGCGGCGCCGTCGCGGATGCCGGTGTGCACGGTGGACTCCGGCGTGGCGGTGAACGGGGTGCCGTTCGGCTCGCACGCCGGGTCGGCGACGAGGTAACCGGGCCGGGTGGTGCTGGCGACCGGGGCGGCGCAGGCGGGCGCGGCGGCCGCGGCCGGCGCCTCGATCCCGCCCAGCGACAGGACGGGCGCGAGCAGGATGGCGACGTGTTTCCGGCTGAACATCACAGAGTTACCTCCGAGTAACACTCAAGGACTCCCGGGCGGGGATGTCAAGGCCGGTGATTTCACCGATGTGTCCGGCGGGTTTCCGGCCGAAGACTGACGGTCGTCGATCCGCCCACCCCCGAGGAGCCCGACGTGCAGTCATCGACCATCCCCACCCGTACCGGGTCCCGCCGCCTGCTGGTCACCGCGGCCGCCGCCCTCGCACTGATCGCCGGCTCGCTGGCCGGCGCCACCGCCGCCGGGGCCGCGAGCCCGTACGAGCGCGGCCCGGACCCCACCGCCGCCGCCCTCGACGCCAGCCGTGGCCCGTTCGCCACCGCGCAGCAGACCGTGTCCTCGATCAGCGTCTCCGGCTTCGGCGGCGGCGTCATCTACTACCCGACCAGCACCGCGGAGGGCACCTTCGGGGCCGTCGCGATCGCACCCGGCTTCACCGAGACCTGGTCGAACCTCGACTGGCTCGGGCCGCGGATCGCCTCGCACGGCTTCGTGGTCTTCGGCATCGACACCAACTCGGTCTTCGACCAGCCGGACTCCCGCGCCGACCAGTTGCTCGCGGCGCTGGACTACCTGACCCGGACCAGCTCGGTGCGGACCCGCGTCGACGCCTCCCGGCTCGCTGTCTCCGGGCACTCGATGGGCGGCGGCGGCTCCCTGGAGGCCGCCAGGGACCGGCCGTCGCTGCAGGCCGCGGTGCCGCTGGCGCCGTGGCACTCGACCAAGTCGTGGTCCGGCCTGCGGGTGCCCACCCTGATCATCGGCGGCGAGAGCGACGCGATCGCGCCGGTGTCGTCGCACGCGATCCCGTTCTACACCAGCATCCCGGCGGCGGCGGAGAAGTCGTACCTGGAGCTCAACAACACCGGCCACCTCTTCCCGCTGAGCACCAACAACCCCACCGCCCGGCAGGCGGTGTCCTGGCTCAAGCGCTTCGTCGACGACGACACCCGCTACGACCAGTTCATCTGCCCCGGCCCGAGCGGCTCCGCCGTCTCGGACTACCGCAGCACCTGCCCCCTGTCCTGAGCACGACTGCCCTGGGCACGACAGCCCTGAGCACGACTGTCCTGAGCACGACCGGACCGGAAGCCGGCGGGTGCGCGTGCCCTGCCGGCTTCCGGGCTGTCCCGGTACGGTCGGGCCATGCCGAACTATCCGGGACTGAGCACGCCGGTCGGCCACATCGAGCCGGTGCCCCGCCGGATCCGCGCCCTGCTGGGCGGCCGGACGGTGCTGGACACGACCCGCGCGGTCTACGTGTGGGAGTGGCCGCCGTACCCGCAGTACTACGTCCCGGCCGCCGACCTGGCGCCCGGCGCGCTCGTCCCCTCCGACCACGTGGACGAACAGGCCCTCGGCACCGCCCGGCGGGTGGGCCTGCGCGCCGGAGACGTCAGCCGCCCCGCCGCCGGGCACCTGCACACCGGTGACGTGGTGCCCGGGCTGGCCGGCCTGGTCCGGCTGGAGTGGAACGCGGTGGACGCCTGGTTCGAGGAGGACGAGGAGGTCTTCGTGCACCCGCGCAACCCGTACGCGCGGGTGGACGCGCTGCGCTCCACCCGGCACGTGCGGGTCGAGGTCGAGGGCCTGGTGCTGGCCGAGTCGGCGACGCCGGTGCTGGTCTTCGAGACCGGCCTGCCGACCCGCTACTACCTGCCCCGCACCGCGCTCGACCACACCCACCTGCGGCCGAGCCGGACGGTGACCGCGTGCCCGTACAAGGGGCGCACCACGGCCTACTGGTCGGTGCGGGTGGGCGACACCCTGCACCCCGACCTGGCCTGGTCGTACGACTTCCCGACCCGGGAGCTGCTGCCCATCGCCGGGCTGGTCAGCTTCTACAACGAGAAGGTCGACATCTTCCTCGACGGCGAGCCGCTCGACCGGCCGCGGACCCCCTTCTCCCCCGCCGGCGAGTGACCCGGCGGCTCAGCTCGTCCGCAGGTAGCGGCGCAGGTCCTGGGTCTGCCCCGAGGTCGGGCGGACCGCCAGGATGCACGTGTCGTCGTCCGGGTTGGCCTGGCGCAGCCGGCTGACCAGCTCCGCCAGCGGTTGCCGGGGCGCCGCCGCCACCGCCTCGTCGACGGTGCGGATCACCGCGTCCAGGCCCTCGTCCAGGCTGCGGCAGCGGTGTTCCACCAGCCCGTCGGTGTAGAGCAGCAGCACGTCACCGAGCTCCAGCCGCAGCTCGGCGCACTCGTAGGAGGCGTCCTCGACCACGCCCAGCATGGGGCCGGCGGGGCGGGGCAGCGGCCGGGTGCGGCCGCCGCGGCTCAGCAGCGGCGGCGGGTGCCCGGCCTGGGCCCAGGTCAGCCGGCGCAGGGCCGGCTCGTAGCGGGCCACGATCGCGGTCGCGGCCGTCTCCGGACGCTCCTGGTCCAGGTCACAGGTGATCCGGTTCAGGTAGCCGAGCAGCTCGGCCGGGTCGGTGGTGGTCACCGCCAGGGCCCGCAGCGAGTAGCGCAGCTGCGCCATGGTGGTCGCCGCCAGGGTGCCGTGCCCGGCCACGTCGCCGATCGCCAGCAGCACCGAGCCGTCGCGCAGCGCCGCCGCGTGGTACCAGTCGCCGCCGACCAGGCTCTCCTGCCCGGCCGGCAGGTAGCGCACCGCGACCTTGACGCCGGGCAGCTCCACCGGGCCCTCCGGGATCGGCAGGATGATGTGCTGCAGCCGGGCCGCGAGCTCGTGCTCGGCGTGCAGGCTGCGGCGGTGCTCGGCGAGCTGCTGCTCCACCTCGGCCAGCCGGCGGGCACCGGCCTCCCGGGCGGTGACGTCCT